>NZ_JBHYWP010000001.1:0-8397 GCF_042751845.1 Streptomyces sp. NPDC059398
GGTCTTCGGGGGCCTGCGGACCGGGTGCGGTCAAATAGACCGGGC
Source organism: Streptomyces sp. NPDC059398 (assembly GCF_042751845.1). Taxonomy (NCBI): domain Bacteria; kingdom Bacillati; phylum Actinomycetota; class Actinomycetes; order Kitasatosporales; family Streptomycetaceae; genus Streptomyces; species Streptomyces sp. NPDC059398. The sequence goes on from NZ_JBHYWP010000001.1 coordinate 46, forward strand.
GACCAAAGAGATCGCCGGTCGAACGGCTTGATCGGGGATCAAGCCTTCTTGGTCTCCCAGAAGATCTTGTCGATCTGGGCGATGTAGTCCAGGGCCTTCTGGCCCGTGGCCGGGTCCGTCGAGCCCTTGGCCGTCGACAGCGCCTTGAGGGTGTCATTGACGAGCTGGTGGAGCTCGGGGTACTTCTCGAAGTGCGGCGGCTTGAAGTAGTCGCTCCAGAGCACCGAGACGTGGTGCTTGGCGAGCTCCGCGCGCTCTTCCTTGATGACCGTGGCACGGGCACGGAAGTGCGGGTCCTCGTTGGCCTGGTACTTCTCCTGGACGGCCTTGACGGACTCGGCCTCGATACGGGCCTGGGCCGGGTCGTACACGCCGCAGGGGAGGTCGCAGTGGGCGCTGACCTGCACCTTGGGGGCAAACAGGCGGGAAAGCATGGAGCTGTCCTTCCTCGTGATCGTCTTCTCGGGTGGGACATTACTCCGTGAGAGGCCCGATTTCGCGAGTGCCCCCTGGGGCTTAGGACAAAAGTCCAGGGTCAGTATGGGACTGGTGGACGATCGGACCGGGAGGTACCGGATGACGGATCAGGGGCGGGAGAGCCAAGCTCCGTTGGGTGTGGCGGAGGTGAAGGGGCCGTCCATGATGCCCACCCTGCTCCACGGTGACCAGCTGCTGGTGCACTACGGCGCCGAGTTGCGTCCGGGTGATGTGGCGGTGCTCCGCCATCCGCTGCAGCAGGATCTGCTGATCGTGAAGCGGCTGATCGAGCGGCGCGAGGGGGGCTGGTGGGTGCTGGGGGACAACGCGCACTCCGAGGGTGTCGACAGCCGCGCGTTCGGCACCGTTCCCGAGGATCTGCTGCTCGGGCGGGTACGGGCCAGGTACCGGCCCATCACCCGGGGCCGTCAGCGCTCGGCCGGTGTGGTGCTCTCCTGGCTGGCGTCGGCGGTGCGTCCGGTGCTGGCCGACCGTGCGGTCTCCAGGCGCTTGCGCGCACGGTAGGCGGCCACGTTGGCGCGGGTCGCGCAGCGGTCCGAGCAGTAGCGCCGGGATCGGTTTGTCGATGTGTCGAGATACGCGTTGCGGCACGGCGCCGCCTCGCACAGGCCGAGCCGGTCCACCCCGTACTCGGTGAGATGGAAGGCCAGCCCCATCGAGGCGATGGCCGCGTAGCCGGATGTCGCGTTGGACGGGTGGTCGGCCAGATGCATGTGCCACAGCGGCCGGTCGTCGTCGTCCCGGTGGTCGTGGCCCGAGATCTGCGGCGAGACCGGGAACTCCAGGAGCAGTGAGTTCAGCAGGTCGACGGCCAGGGTCTCGTCCCCCTCGTCCGCGGCCCTGAACACGGCGCGCAGCCTGCCCCTTACCGAGCGGAAACGGGTGACATCGGCGTCCGTGGCGCGCCGGGCCGCCGAGGCGTTGTCGCCGAAGAGCTCACGCACCGCGTCGACCGAGGTCAGGGAGTCCTTGTTACGGGCCGGCTCCTCGGTGTTCACCAGGCGCACGGCGTAGTCCGAGTAATAGGCCAGTTCCACTTGTAGTCCTTACGGAGGCGGTCTAGTGTCGACGGTCGGGCGGCCGTAATGGCTGCTCATCCTTCGAGGGTATTACTTGAGGGTCTGAGTGCCTGAGCATCCGAGCACCTGAGTACCCGAGTGGTGCTGTGGACGGGCTCGCGGCGGCGGGATCAGTGGAGGAAGCAGTGACGGATTCGGGATCGGCGGCAGAGTCGGCAGAGGGAGCAGGGTCGGCAGAGGCAGCAGGGTCGGCAGCGGGTACGGACTGGCAGTCCTGGCAGGAGAGCTGGGACCGCCAGCAGGAGTGGTACATGCCGGACCGCGAGGAGCGGTTCCGGGTCATGCTGGACATGGTCGAGGCGCTGGTGGGAACGGCACCCCGGGTGCTGGATCTCGCGTGCGGTACGGGAAGTATCACGGATCGGCTCCTCAGGCGGTTCCCCGGAGCCACCAGTACGGGCGTCGACCTCGACCCGGCGCTGCTCGCCATCGCGGAGGGATATTTCGCCGGTGACGAGCGGGTCGCCTTCGTGACCGCCGACCTCAAGGACCCTGGCTGGACCGCGCTGCTGCCCCACCGTGAGTACGACGCGGTGCTCACCGCGACCGCCCTGCACTGGCTGCATGCCGAGCCGCTCGCCGCGCTCTACGGGCAGATCGGCTCCCTTGTCGTGGACGGCGGCGTGTTCATGAACGCCGACCACATGATCGACGACCGGACACCGCGGATCAACGCGGCGGAGCGCGCCCACCGGCACGCCGCCATGGACCGCGCCAGGGCGGCGGGCGCAGTCGACTGGGCGGACTGGTGGGCCCTGGCGGCCAAGGACCCGGTACTCGCCGGACCGACCGCCGAGCGCTACCGGATCTACGGTGAGCACGCGGACGGGGACATGCCGTCCGCGCGGTGGCACGCGGGCACCCTGCGTGCGGCCGGTTTCGCCGAGGCGCGGAGCGTCTGGGCCTCGCCGTCCGACACGCTGGTGCTCGCCGTGAAGTAGGGCGCCGCGGAGGTGACACGAGGAAGAGTGCGATCGTTTCGACGATGAGACACCTTGAGCGAATATCACTGAGTGCACCGACCGGCACACTCGGTTTTAGAGCAGGGCACACTCACGCGACCAACTCCCGGGTCGGGGGGTATCAGAACCGCGCCTCGCTTCGTGGGTCACCGCTAGCGGCTAGCTCACGCTGCATCCGATACCCACCGGCAAGATGTGTCCGCCGTGCCGTCCAGTAGAAGACCCATCAGTTTCGGCTCGATCGACTCCGTGATAGCAACGGAAAATCCGAAAAATCCGGTGATGTCTAATTCGATTCCAGCCACTTGCGTATCTGCGGCCTTGTCCAGGAATTAAAACCGTTGACACGAGTGTGTGTTACAAGAAAAGATGCTCAAGGTTGTCAACGCTGATGCGATATCAGTGCGGCCGTTGAAGTCCGACCAGGATGAATCTAGGACCTCGTAAGGTTTGATTCCGCTTCCGCTGGAACGCCGTGGAAGCATTTCTGTAGGGGGATTCTGTGATGGGTAAGAGAAAGATCGTGACGGCACTCTGTTCCGTAATGCTCGGTGCCGCTGCCTTGGTTCCTTTGTCTGCGACGACGGCAAGTGCTGATCCCACATGTGGCTATCTGGTCACCCAGTCGTCCACAAGTAATGGGGCGAAGGTGTACACCGAGGCGCCTAAGTGTGGACAGCAAGTGCAGGCTGTTGCGAATTGCCTGAAGATCGGCGCGAGCGCAAAGGTTTACGGCAACATACGCACAACCGCTGGGTACAGCACCGCCACATGCGGCAGTACCGCGGAAGTGACGCAGAAGGGGTACCGAATCAAAAAGAGTGGTTCCTGGGGCTCTATATACTGGTTTTAATCAGTGAATAAAGCCGTGGGCAAATTGTAAGCCCGCATCACTAAGCCGGAGCAGCAATTGGATCTATGCTGCTCCGGCTTAGTCGCTATTTGAGGAAGGGCTGTCCCGAGCGAGACAGTTGCCCGGTCCCATACTCGAGGGCGAGCTTCCTGTGGGAGGGCAACGGCCTTACAGCACCTTCGACAGGAACGACTTCGTCCGCTCGTGCTGCGGATCGGTCAGGACGTCCCGCGGGTGGCCCGACTCGACCACCACACCGTCGTCCATGAAGACCAGCGCGTCGCCGACCTCCCGGGCGAAGCCCATCTCATGGGTCACGACGATCATCGTCATTCCGTCGTCGGCGAGCCCGCGCATCACGTCCAGGACGTCACCCACCAGCTCCGGGTCGAGCGCCGACGTCGGCTCGTCGAAGAGCATCAGTTTCGGCTCCATCGCCAGTGCGCGGGCGATGGCAACCCGCTGCTGCTGGCCACCGGAGAGCTGCGTCGGATAGCTGCCCGCCTTGTCGGAGAGCCCCACCCGGTCCAGCAGCCGCTCGGCACGGGTACGGGCCACGGCCTTCGCCTCGCCGCGCACCTGGACCGGCGCCTCCATCACGTTCTCGATGGCCGTCATGTGCGGGAAGAGATTGAAGCGCTGGAAGACCATGCCGATGTCCCGGCGCTTCAGGGCGACTTCGCTGTCCTTCAGCTCGTAGAGCCGCTCGCCCTTCTGGCGGTAGCCGACCAGGTCCCCGTCGACGTACAGCCGCCCGGCGTTGACCTTCTCCAGGTGGTTGATGCACCGCAGGAACGTCGACTTCCCGGACCCCGAGGGGCCGATGAGGCAGAACACCTCACGCGGGGCGACCTCCAGGTCGATCCCCTTGAGCACCTGGGTCGGGCCGAAGGACTTGTGGACGCCCTCGGCCTTCACCATCGCGGTCTTCCCGGCCTTCACCGTCGCCGTCATGCGGACACCCCCGAACGGTTGCTGAAGGAAGCCAGATTCGCCTTGACCCGCTGGAACGGGGTCAGCGGCAGGCTGCGGCTGGAGCCGCGCGCGTAGTAGCGCTCCAGATAGAACTGGCCGATGGAGAAGAGGGTGGTGAGCACCAGATACCAGGCGGCGGCCAGGAACAGCATCTCCACCGCGGCCCCGGACGTCTGCCCGATGTCCTGGGCGGTCCGCAGCAGCTCGTAGAACTGCACCGCGGCCACCAGCGACGTGGTCTTCAGCATGTTGATGACCTCGTTGCCGGTCGGCGGCACGATCACCCGCATCGCCTGCGGCACCACGATCCGCCGCAGCGTCTTCGCATGGCTCATACCGAGCGCGTGCGCCGCCTCCGTCTGGCCCTCGTCGACCGCGAGCAGCCCCGCACGGCAGATCTCCGCCATGTACGCGGCCTCGTTCAGGCCGAGACCGAGCAGCGCCGTCAGCAGCGGCGTCATAAAGCTCGACCAGTAGTCCTTGTAGATCGGACCGAGGTTGATGTACTGGAAGACCAGGCCCAGGTTGAACCAGACCATCAGCTGGACGAGGACCGGGGTGCCCCGGAAGAACCAGATGTAGAACCACGAGATCGACGCGGTCACCGGGTTCTTGGAGAGCCGCATCACCGCGAGGACGACGCCGCCGACGATGCCGATCAGCATCGAGAGCACGGTGAGCAGGAGTGTCTGGCCGACACCGTGGATGATCCGGTGGTCGAAGAAGAAGTCCGGGATCGCCCCCCAGTTGATTTTGCCCTGGGAGAACGCGTAGACGATCGCCGCGAGCAGCACGACGGCGACGGTCGCGGCGACGTACCGCCCGTAGTGCCGGACCGGGATGGCCCTGATGGCCAGCGGTCCGGTGGGCGGCGCCTCGACGGGGCCCGCCTTTTCCATGTCAGCAGTCATAGGTGATACCTCTCAGCGCCGGCGTCCGGTCAGGATCCGCCGTTGAGCTTGGCCTCGGTGACCGCGCCCTGCTCGGCGCCCCACTTGGCGAGGACCTTCTTGTACGTACCGTCCTTGATGATGGCGTCCATGGCCTGCTGGATGGCCTTGGTGAGCTGGTCGTTCCCCTTCGCGACGGCGATTCCGTACGGGGCGGCCTGGACCGTCGGGCCGACGATCTGGAAGTCCTTGCCGCCGCCCGATGTCTTCACCGCGTACGCGGCGATGGGGGAGTCGGCCGAACCGGCGTCCGCGCCGCCCGAGCGCAACCGGGTCTGGGCCTGCTGGTCGTCGTCGAAGGCCTGGATGGAGAGCTTCTTGCCGGCCGGACACTTCTTCGCCTGCGCCTTGGCGAGATCGTGGGAGACCGTGCCGCGCTCCATGACGATCGTCTTGCCGCAGAGGTCGGACCAGTCCTTGATGCCCTCGGTCTTGCCCTTGCGAGTGTAGATCGACACGCCGGTTGTGTAGTAGTCGACGAAGTCGACGCCCTCACCGACCTTCTTGCCCTTTTCTAGCCCGTTCTGGCGGTCCTTTGTGTCGGTCATCGCGGACATCAAGATGTCGTAGCGCTTCGCGCGCACGCCGGCGATGAGTGTCTCGAACGTCCCGTTCTCGAACTGGAACGTCACCCCGAGCTGTTTGCCGAGCGCCGCGCCCAGATCGGGGTCGATCCCGGCGACCTTGCCCGAGCCGTCCTTGAACTCGACGGGCGCGTACGCGATGTCGGAGCCGACCTTCACGACGCCCTTGTCCCGGACGGCCTGCGGCAGCAGATGGGCGAGCGGGGCCTTGGCCGACGCACTGTCCCCCTTGGGCCCGTCGTTCTTGGTCTGGTCGCCGCAGGCGGACAGCAGCAGTGCGCCGGCGACCGCGATCGCGCCGACCGCGGCTGTCCGGGACTTCACTGCGGTCGGGCGGCGAGTGGAGCGTGCGGTCATGGTGGTGGTCCTCCGGCGGATCGGACAGATGGCGGATCGGACAGCGCGATGCTGGAGCCGCGGCACACGGTTCTCCGGTGCCACGGCCATGTGTGGATGACGGCATCTTGCCAGCCGTACTGGTCCAATCAGGTCGCTGGTCATGTCAAAATCGGGTAACGGGTCACCCCCGTTCTCCACTTGGCCGGTACGGCACGACCGGACCATCTGCTGGCAAACGCACCTTCCGCCGGAGGATCTCCGGTGCGCCCCGCGCCGTTCCGGGGCGCGTCTCGAAGGATGGACTTCTTCCGCGGTACGGGGCCCACCTGCCCGGATATCCCGCTATGAGCCATCTCACCGCGTCGGTGCGGACTCGATATGGACTCGTCCGATGTGCGGTCCATCCGGTAGAACAGACGGTTACACCCCTCATCCGGGGCTCAGGGCGCGTGTGCGGCGCGCCCGCGCGTATGTACCTCCCCCCGCCCGGCGGGCCAACCGGCCGGCGCGGGGCACATACGCGGTGCCCGCCCACCCCTCCTCAACCAGGAGTGGCCACCCTCAACTGATGAAGACTTAAGGGGTAACAACCAATGGCAGCGGAGATCGTCAATCCTCGCAGCGAAAGCTTCACCGCCTCCTCGCAGGAGGAGGAGACCTTCGACCCGGTCTTCGCCCTGCACCGCGGCGGAAAGATGGCCGTCCAGGCCACGGTGCCGGTGCGCGACCGGGACGACCTGTCCCTCGCGTACACGCCGGGCGTCGCCAAGGTGTGCAGCGCCATCGCCGAGAAGCCGGAGCTCGTCCACGACTACACCTGGAAGTCGCAGGTCGTGGCCGTCGTGACGGACGGTACGGCGGTGCTGGGCCTGGGCGACATCGGCCCGGAGGCCTCCCTCCCGGTGATGGAGGGCAAAGCCATCCTCTTCAAGCAGTTCGGCGGTGTCGACGCCGTCCCGATCGCGCTGGCGACCACCGACACCGACGAGATCGTCGACACCGTCGTGCGGCTCGGCCCCTCTTTCGGCGGCGTCAATCTGGAGGACATCTCCGCGCCGCGCTGCTTCGAGATCGAACGCAGGCTCCAGGAACGGCTGGACATTCCGGTCTTCCACGACGACCAGCACGGCACCGCCGTCGTCACGCTGGCGGCCCTGCGCAACGCGGCGATCCTCACCGGACGCTCGCTGGGCCAGCTGCGCGCGGTCATCTCGGGGGCGGGCGCCGCGGGTGTCGCCATCGCCAAGATCCTCATCGAGGCCGGGATCGGCGATGTCGCGGTGTGCGACCGCAAGGGCATCGTCTCGGCCGACCGCGAGGACCTCACCGAGATCAAGCGGGAGGTCGCCGGTTTCACCAACAAGGCGGGCCTGACCGGCTCGCTGGAGACCGCGATGGCCGGGGCGGACGTCTTCATCGGGGTCTCGGGCGGTACGGTCCCGGAGCCCGCGGTCGCCTCGATGGCCGAGGGCTCCTTCATCTTCGCCATGGCCAACCCGAACCCGGAGATCCACCCCACGGTCGCCGCCAAGTACGCGGCGGTCGTCGCCACCGGGCGCAGCGACTTCCCGAACCAGATCAACAACGTGCTGGCGTTCCCGGGGATCTTCGCCGGGGCGCTCCAGGTGCGGGCCTCACGCATCACGGAGGGCATGAAGCTCGCCGCTGCTGAGGCGCTGGCCGCCGTGGTGGCCGACGAACTGAGCGCGGACTGTGTCATTCCGTCGCCGTTCGACGAGCGGGTCGCCCCCGCGGTCACCGCCGCGGTGGCCGCCGCCGCCCGCGCGGAGGGCGTGGCCCGGCGCTGAGGCGTCCCGGACACGACGCCCCTGGTTGCCCCGGCCTGCCCACGCCTGACGCCTCACGGCGCGGCTCGGCGGGGCGCCTCGCCCCGGCCCAGTGCAGGGAGCGTCACACTCGTGGGCCGGGGAGGGGCGGAAACCCCCCCCCCATAGTGTGGGCCACTTTGACACCCCACACCCCCCCCCACCCCCCCAACCCCCCCCACCGCGGGGGGGGCCCCGTGCGGGCCCCGGGGCCGCTTCCGATGGACCGTTTCCGGCCAAATGTCGTGGTGTCCGGCTCGTCGCCGTGGGCCGAGGACGACTGGAC
>NZ_JBHYWP010000001.1:8407-13000 GCF_042751845.1 Streptomyces sp. NPDC059398
CAGCTGTCTCCCATCTGGTGTGGTTGGTGTGGTGCTCCTCCCGAGCTCTTTCTGATTTCTCTTACACCTTTTGTGCGTTTCGGTCTCTCCCAGCCCCACGCCTATGGTCGGGACATGTTCGCCGCCTACGCAGCCCGCATCGACCGCGACCGCCCGCTCAACGGCCTTGAGCTGGGGGAGCGTCCGGCCCCCGTGGCCCGGCCCGGCTGGACCACGGTCGACGTCAGAGCCGCCTCCCTCAACCACCACGACCTCTGGTCGCTGCGGGGTGTGGGACTCGCCGCCGACAAGCTCCCGATGATCCTGGGCTGTGACGCGGCCGGGGTCGACCAGGACGGCAACGAGGTCGTCCTGCACTCCGTCATCGGGCAGACCGGTTACGGGGTCGGGCCGCGGGAGGGGCGGTCCATCCTGACCGAGAAGTACCAGGGCACCTTCGCCGAGCAGGTCACCGTCCCCGAGTGGAACGTGCTGCGCAAGCCGAAGGAGCTGAGCTTCGAGGAGGCCGCCTGCCTGCCCACCGCCTGGCTCACCGCGTACCGCATGCTCTTCACCAACGCCGGTGTGCGGCCCGGCGATTCGGTGCTCGTCCAGGGTGCGGGCGGCGGGGTGGCGACGGCCGCCGTCGTGCTCGGCAAGGCCGCGGGGCTGCGGGTGTACGCCACCAGCCGGGACGAGGCCAAGCGCAGGCGGGCCGTCGAGCTGGGCGCGGTGGACGCCTTCGAGCCGGGCACGCGGCTGCCCCAGCGGGTGGACGCCGTCATCGAGACCGTGGGGGCCGCCACCTGGTCACACTCCGTCAAATCGCTCAAGCCGGGCGGCACTCTGGTGATCTCGGGCGCCACCAGCGGCTCCGACCCCGTCTCGGCCGAGCTGACCCGGATCTTCTTCCTGGAGCTGAAGGTCGTCGGCTCGACCATGGGGTCCAAGGACGAGCTGGAGGACCTGCTCGCGTTCTGCGCGGCCACCGGGGTGCGCCCGGTCATCGACGAGGTGCTGCCGCTCGACCGGGCCCGCGAGGGCTTCGAGAAGATGGCGTCGGGGGAACTCTTCGGCAAGATCGTGCTGACGGGCGCGTGAGCCCGGCCGGTCGGCCGGTGACGACGATCGGGTCGTGGTCCTGGCCCGTCGGCCGGCGACCACGACCGGGTCCTGGTTCCGTCCTGTCAGCCGGTTACCACCAGAAACCCGCCCCCCGGACGGGTCCGCCGCGAAGGCGGCCGAGCACGGCGGCACCGTACCCGGCTGCCTCTCCGGAGGTCTTCCGGATTACGCCCCCGGGCCGCGCAGGGCCGTGCCGATGCGGGCTGCCGCCGCAGCCAGCTCACGCCTGGCATCCAGGAGTTGGCCCTCGGTGACTCCGTGGTCGCGCGCCGCGTCCCGGATGTCGTCGCGGAAGCGGTCGAGCAGCCGGTCCAGGTCGCGGGCCGGATTGCCGGACGGCTCCTCGCGGGCCCACTCCGGCTCGGGCGGGGGCGCGCCGGCCGCCTTGCCCAGGTCGACGGGGGTCCCGGCGCCCGCCCCTGCGTCCGTGTCCCCGCCGGGAGCCGTGTCCCTGCCGGGAGCGGTGCCCGCACCGGTGGGCTTGTCCGCTCCGGCCGCGGTGTCCGTACGGGTTCCCGGCTCCGGCGTCCGTCCGAAGCGGCCCAGTTCCCGGGTGAATTCGGCGAGCCCCTCGCGCACCCCGGCCGGCCAGTCGCCGCGAGCGAAACGGTCCTGGACCTGCTCGGCGACCCGCTGCAGCTGCTCACGTGCGTAGTCCTGGGCCTCCCTGGCCTGGCGCCGTGCCTGCTGGGCGTCCTCGCGGGCCCGGCGCGACTCGTCCTTCGCCCGGCGCGCCTGCTCCTTCCACTCCTGCTTGGCGCGCTTGAAGTCCTCCTTGGCCTGGCGCCAGCCCTCCTTGTCGGTCCAGCTCCCGTCGAAGAAGTCGGAGGCTTCCGGGAATCCGGGGAACGGCCGCCCCGCACCGGAAGCGCCGCCGCCGGAACCGGCGCCCGCCGCGCGGCCGCCGCCCGACGCCCCGCGCGCCTCCTTCGCCGCCTGGCGGATCTCGCGCCGCAGGTCGTCGGCGGACCCGCTGACGTCGGCCCGGATCTCCGCGGCCAGTTCGGAGACGGACTCGCGGATCTCCAGCTCCAGATCGGCCAGTTCACCGCTGCGGCCCGCCAACTCCGCGCGGCCTGCTTCGGTGATCGAGTAGACCTTCCGGCCGCCCTCGGACGCGTGGGTGACCAGCCCCTCCGCCTCCAGTTTGGCGAGACGCGGATAGACGGTGCCCGCGCTCGGCGCGTACAGCCCCTGGAAGCGCTCCTCCAGGAGCCTGATCACCTCGTAGCCGTGGCGCGGTGCCTCGTCCAGGAGCTTCAGGAGGTAGAGCCGCAGCCGGCCGTGGGCGAATACGGGAGCCATGTCAGAGCACCTTCTCGGTGATGTCGTCCTGTGCGGGCCTGCGCAGCAGGGCGATGGCCCCGCTCACCGTCGTCGCCCGGAGTCTGCCGGTGCCCGCGCCGAGGGTGCCGGTGATCTTCTTGGCACCCCACTGGCCGCTGACCCGCAGATCCTCGAAGGCGTTCGACACGGCGCCGCTCGTGGTGTTCGCGCTGACCTCGGCGTCCGTCGGCTGGGCCAGCCGGATGGCGACCTCGCCCGAGACGGTGGTCAGGGCGATGTCGGACGGCCTGCCGGTCGCGTCGAGGTCCACGACCATGTCGCCGCTGACCGACTCCGCCCGTACGGACGAACCGGCCCCCTCGATCACCGTGAGGTCCCCGGAGACCGAGTGAAAGCGCAGATCGCCGCTGACGGACTGGGCCTCGACGTTCCCCGACACGGTCTCGGCGAGCACGGTGCCGGAGAGGCCGACCAGGGCGGTGTCGCCGGTGACCCCGCGGACCTCCGTACGCCCACGGACCCCGGAGACGACCGCGCCCGCGCCCACCACGCCGACCTCGACGCGGGCCGAAGCGGGCACCGCCACCGAGACGACGGCGTTGCGGCGCCAGCCCTTGCGGTCGAGCCACTTCAGGAAGCCCTTCCAGGGCAGGTCCTCGTAGGCCACCGTCAGGGTGCCGTTCTTCAGGGACACGATCAGCGGAGGGCCGTCGATCTCGGAGATCTCCAGCCGGGCTCCGCCCTGCTCGTCGAGCACGGCGTCGTCGGTGCCCACGACATTGACCGTGCCATTGACGACGCGCACCTGGAGCGCCGTCACGGGTTCGTCGAAGGAGAGCTTCTGGGGCTCCGCCACTGACCTCTCGGACATGGAACTGACCTCCACGGGTCGGCCACGACGCAACATATCGCGTCTTCTGAAGAACACGATATATCGCGGATCGGTGAAGTCAAGCGCGCAGGTGGAATGCGGTGATCTGTCCTAGCGTGGGGCCATGTCAGAGAACGCCACAGGTGCCCTGCTGCTCTGCCGGGCGGACCCGGCCGCCGTCCGGACCCCCGCCCTGGTGCTGGGGGAGCAGCTGCTCATCGCCCCGGCGGGCGAGGAGTGGAGTGTGCTCGTCCCGGAGGGGAAGCCCTGGCTGCACGGCGAAGAGCCGGTCGACCGGGTGGCGGGCGGCTGGGTCACCACGCTGGCGGTCGCGTCCGACTGGCCGGTTCTCGCCCTCTGGTGGGACCACGAACGGTCCGGCCTGACCTTGGCCTCCGGATTCCGGCGGCCGGTCGGCTATGTGTGGCGCGCGGACGGCACGCCGGTCGGTGAGGACGGGGCGATGCGCACGTTCGGCGCGCGGCTGCGGCTCGATCCCGTACTGGATCTGGAGGCGCTGACGGAGCTCACCGCCGCGGATCCGCTCGCCGACTCACGCTCCCGGCTGACCGGACTCACCGCCGTCCTCACCCGGGCCGGACTCGCCCTGCCCACCGGACTCACCCCCGGCGATCCCGCCGACCGGCTGCGCGAGGTGGCCAGGGTCCATCCGGCCACCGGACGGATCGAGCCGACGGGCCTGCGGGAGACCGTACGGACGCAGCTCGCCGCCTTCGAGGACGGGGCGCTCGGCCCCTGGCTGCGCGGTCCGCGCGCCCGTGCGCTGGGCGCGGCCCAGCTGGCGGCCGGTGTTCCGCTCGCGCTCTGGGGGCTCGGCCGCCGCAGCGGGGGCTGGACGGCGGCGGCCGCACTGCTGATGGCGCACGGGGCGCTGAGCCTCGCGTACGACCGGATGCGGGCGGGCGCCTGAGGGGACGGCACGACCGGCGGCCGGTGCCCGGTCCTGACGGCCGGACACCCGGGGCCCGGAGGGGCCAGGGCGTCGGTTACGCGTCCTCGTCCTCGTCGTCGTCCAGCCGGGCCAGCCAGGTCGCCAGCCGCTCGACCGGGACCTCGAAGTCCGGGTTCAGATCGACGAACGTACGCAGCTGCTCGGCGAGCCACTCGAAGGTGACCTCCTCCTCGCCCCGCCGCTTCTCCAGTTCCTCGATACCGCGGTCGGTGAAGTACACGTGTGTCGCTCCTGATGCGTGCCGGATGGTCTCTTCCAGATTATGCGCGGCGGCCGGCCGGGTACGCCGTGGGGGGGGGGGGGGGGGGCGCCGAGCCCGCGGGCGCGGGCCGCCCGCGCCACGCGCGCGCGGCCCGCC
>NZ_JBHYWP010000001.1:13010-23665 GCF_042751845.1 Streptomyces sp. NPDC059398
TGGGTGGGGGGGGGGGGGGGGGGTGTGGTGGGGGGGGGGGGGGGGGGGGGGGGGGGGGGGGGGGGGGCGCCCCCCCCCCCCCCCCCCCCCCCCCCCCCCCCCCACGGGTGGATCCGCTCGTACCGCCTAGGCCTCGAAGACCTCGGCGACCAGCTGGGCCTGCTCGGCCTGGTGGCGCTTGGCGGAGCCGACCGCGGGCGACGAGCCGTGCGGCCGCGAGATGCGGCGCAGGCGCTCACCGTGCGGGACGTCGGCGCCGACCGCCAGGTCCAGGTGGTCGATCAGGTTGAGCGCGATGAACGGCCAGGCACCCTGGTTCGCCGGCTCCTCCTGCGCCCAGAGGTACTTCTCGGCGTTCGGGAACTTGGCGATCTCCGCCTGCAGTTCGGCACCCGGCAGCGGGTACAGCCGCTCCAGACGGATGATCGCGGTGTCCGTGACGCCGCGCTTGGTGCGCTCCGCGTCCAGGTCGTAGTAGACCTTGCCGGCCGTGAAGACCACCTTGCGCACGGCGGCCGGGTCGACGCTGTCGTCCCCGATCACCGGACGGAAGCCGCCCGTGGTGAACTCCTCCGCCTTCGAGGCCGCCGCCTTGAGGCGCAGCATCGACTTCGGGGTGAAGACGACCAGCGGCTTGTGGTGCGGGTTGTGCACCTGCCACCGCAGGAGGTGGAAGTAGTTCGACGGGAGCGTCGGCATGGCGACGGTCATGTTGTTCTGCGCGCACAGCTGGAGGAAGCGCTCCGGGCGGGCGGACGAGTGGTCCGGGCCCTGGCCCTCGTAGCCGTGCGGGAGGAGCAGCGTGACGCCGGAGGTCTGGCCCCACTTCTGCTCGGCGGCCGAGATGTACTCGTCCACCACGGTCTGCGCGCCGTTGACGAAGTCACCGAACTGCGCTTCCCACATGACCAGCGACTCCGGGCGGGCCAGCGAGTAGCCGTACTCGAAGCCCATCACCGCGTACTCGCTGAGCAGCGAGTCGTAGACGTTGTAACGCGCCTGGTCGTCGGAGAGGTAGAGCAGCGGGGTGAAGTCCTCACCGGTCTTGCGGTCGATGAGCACCGCGTGCCGCTGGCCGAAGGTCCCGCGGCGCGAGTCCTGGCCGGAGAGGCGCACCGGGGTGCCCTCCAGGAGCAGCGAACCGATGGCGAGGGTCTCGCCCATCGCCCAGTCGATCGTGCCCTCGTCGATCATCGCGGCCCGGCGCTGCACCTGCGGCAGCAGCCGCGGGTGGACGGTGATCCGGTCCGGGATGTTGACCTGCGACTCGGCGATGCGCTTCACGACCTCCTGGGAGATCGAGGTGTCCACGGCGACCGGGAACTCGGCCTGCGGGACCGGCACCGACGCCTCGGACGGCTCGGACGTGGCCTCGCGTACCTCCGCGAAGACCTTCTCCAGCTGGCCCTGGAAGTCCTGGAGCGCCTGCTCCGCCTCTTCGAGGGTGATGTCGCCGCGGCCGATCAGGGACTCGGTGTAGAGCTTGCGCACCGAGCGCTTCTTGTCGATCAGGTCGTACATCAGCGGCTGCGTGAACGAGGGGTTGTCGGCCTCGTTGTGACCGCGGCGGCGGTAGCAGATGAGGTCGATGACGACGTCCTTGTTGAACGCCTGACGGAACTCGAACGCGAGGCGCGCGACGCGCACCACGGCCTCCGGGTCGTCGCCGTTCACATGGAAGATCGGCGCCTCGATCATGCGGGCCACGTCGGTGGCGTACATCGAGGAGCGCGACGACTCCGGGGCGGCGGTGAAGCCGACCTGGTTGTTGATGACGATGTGCACGGTGCCGCCGGTGCGGTAGCCGCGCAGCTGCGACATGTTGAGCGTCTCGGCGACGACGCCCTGGCCCGCGAAGGCCGCGTCTCCGTGCAGCGCCACCGGGAGCACGGTGAAGTCCGTGCCGCCCTTGTTGATGATGTCCTGCTTGGCGCGCGCGATGCCCTCGACGACCGGGTCGACGGTCTCCAGGTGGGAGGGGTTGGCGGCCAGCGAGACCTTGATCTGCTCGCCGTCGAGACCGGTGAAGGTGCCCTCGGAGCCGAGGTGGTACTTCACGTCGCCCGAGCCGTGCATCGACTTCGGGTCGAGGTTGCCCTCGAACTCGCGGAAGATCTGCGCGTACGACTTGCCGACGATGTTGGCCAGCACGTTGAGACGGCCGCGGTGGGCCATGCCGATGACGACCTCGTCCAGGCGCGACTCGGCCGCCGAGTCGATGACCGCGTCGAGCAGCGGGATGACGGACTCGCCGCCTTCGAGCGAGAAGCGCTTCTGGCCGACGTACTTGGTCTGCAGGAAGGTCTCGAACGCCTCCGCCGAGTTCAGCCGGCGCAGGATGCGCAGCTGCTCCTCGCGCTCGGGCTTGGCGTGCGCGCCGCGCTCGATGCGGTCCTGGATCCACTTGCGCTGCTTCGGGTCCTGGATGTGCATGAACTCGACGCCGGTGGTGCGGCAGTACGAGTCGCGCAGCACGCCCAGGATGTCGCGGAGCTTCATCATCGACTTGCCGGCGAAGCCGCCGACGGCGAACTCGCGCTCCAGGTCCCACAGGGTGAGCCCGTGCTCGACGATGTCCAGGTCGGGGTGCTTGCGCTGCTTGTACTCCAGCGGGTCGGTGTCGGCCATGACATGGCCGCGGACCCGGTAGGAGTGGATCAGCTCGAAGACACGGGCGGCCTTGGTGACGTCGTTGTCGTGCGAGACGTCGATGTCCTTGAGCCAGCGGACCGGCTCGTACGGGATGCGCAGCGCCTCGAACAGGTCGTCGTAGAAGCCGTTCTCGCCGAGCAGCAGGTTGGCGAGGATCCGCAGGAACTCGCCGGACGCGGCGCCCTGGATGACCCGGTGGTCGTAGGTCGAGGTCAGGGTCATGACCTTCGAGACACCCAGCTTGTTGAGGGTGTCCTGCGAAGTGCCCTGGAACTCGGCCGGGTAGTCCATCGCGCCGACGCCCATGATGAGGCCCTGACCGGGCATCAGGCGGGGCACGGAGTGGACGGTGCCGATGCCGCCGGGGTTGGTGAGCGAGGCGGTGACCCCGGTGAAGTCGTCCATCGTCAGCTTGTTCGCGCGGGCGCGGCGGACGATGTCCTCGTACGCCTGCCAGAACTCGAAGAAGTTGAGCGTCTCGGCCTTCTTGATGGCCGCGACGACGAGCTGGCGGTCGCCGTTCGGCTTCACCAGGTCGATGGCGAGGCCCAGGTTGACGTGGGCCGGCTTGACCAGGGTCGGCTTGCCGTCCTTCACTGCGAAGGAGTGGTTCATCGACGGCATGGCCTTGAGGGCCTGCACCATCGCGAAGCCGATGAGGTGGGTGAAGGAGACCTTCCCGCCCCTGGCGCGCTTCAGGTGGTTGTTGATGACGATGCGGTTGTCGAAGAGCAGCTTCACCGGGACCGCGCGGACGGAGGTGGCCGTCGGCAGTTCCAGCGAGGCGTTCATGTTCTTCGCGACGGCGGCGGACGGGCCGCGCAGCGTCACCAGCTCGGGGCCGGCCGGAGCCTCGGGCTCGGCGGCGGGCTCGGCCTTCGCCGCGGGCTTGGCGGCCGGGGCCGGCTTGGCGGCGGCCGCGGGCTTCGCTGCGGCGGGCGCGGCCGGAGCCTGGGCCTGCGGCGCGGCGGGCGCTGCGGCCGGGGCACTACTGGGCTTGGCGGGCGCGGCCGGAGCCGCTGCCGTGGTGGGAGCAGCCCCCGCGGCTGCGCCACCCTGCGCGGCGGCCGCCCGGCCGCTCTCGCCCGACTGGTGGGGAGGGCTCGCGCTCACCGGGTCCGCACCCGCGGTGGGAGCACCGGCAGAACCTGGCTTGTAGTCGGCGAAGAAGTCCCACCAGGCACGATCGACCGAATTCGGGTCCTGGAGGTACTGCTGGTAGATCTCGTCGACGAGCCACTCATTGGGACCGAAAGCATCGGCAGGGCTCTTGCCCTGCTCCTCCTGGTCGGTCGAGATGCTCGAATTACTGGGGGACTGAGACGACACGGCGGCAACCGCCCTCTTCCGCTTCACAAGGTGATGGACAGCGGAAATAAAGGCTACGCCTCCCTGGCCTGGAGGTGCAGGCCGGGCGGGGCAACGTCGCGCAAGTCACACTCGAAAGCTGGTTTCGGGGCTTGAAATGGCGGGAAACAAGCGTGGTTCCGCACCATCCGGGTATGACGCGTCACAGCTACCGCCCCTTGGCCGGCACCCTCTGACGTGCGTACCCGCGGGTTCATTACGGAACGCGGGCTTCCGCTGAAGACTTTACGTCAACTTGGTGTTCTCGATACGCCCGGAAGAGTGACGCGTATCCGGCAGCCACGGGATGATTCGGCCACCCCGATCCGCCCGCCGTGGAGATCGACCGCCCAGCGGGCGATGGCCAGACCGAGTCCGGTGCCGCCGTCGCTGCCCGGACCGTGCGGGGACGGGGCGCGGCCCCGGTTGAAGCGCTCGAAGACCCGGTGCCGCTCCGCCTCGGGAATCCCCGGGCCCTCGTCCTGGACCTCCAGATCCAGTGACTCGGGGTGCGGTCCGCGCCGGGCACGGACGGTGACCCGGCCGTGCGGCGGCGAGTGCTTGACCGCGTTGTCGATCAGATTGGCGACCACCTGGTGGAGCCGCTCGGCGTCCGCGTGCGCCGTCAGCTCGGGTGGTGAGACATCCAGATGGAGATGGACGTCGGTACGGGTGTGCTGGCCACCGGAGGCCGAGGCGCCCGCGCGCTGCGCGGCTGCGAGATTCGCCTCCTTCAGTACGCCCGAGAGATACGGCCACACCTCGAAACGGGCCGCTCTGAGCGGCACCACGCCGTTGTCCAGCCGGGAGAGGTCGAGCAGGGTCTCGACCAGCCGCCCCAGCCGCTCGGTCTGCTTGAGCGCGGTGCGCATCGTCTCCGGGTCGGCGGCCGACACCCCGTCCACGACGTTCTCCAGGACCGCCCGCAGGGCCGCGATCGGGGTCCGCAGCTCATGGGAGACATTCGCCACCAGCTCCTTGCGGTGCCGGTCCACCGCCTCCAGGTCCTCGGCCATCCGGTTGATGGTGGTGGCCAGGTCGCCCAGCTCGTCCCTGCGGTCGGCGCCGCTGACCCGCCGGGTGTAGTCACCGTGCGAGATCGACCGGGCGACCGTGTTCATCTCGTCCAGCGGCGAGGTCAGGCTGTGCGCCACGAACTGGGTGATCAGCATGGAGGCGATCACCGAGAACACCGTGATGAACCGCAGCTCCGTCTTGGTGCGCAGCGCCACCAGCAGCAGCCCCGTGGTGATGAAGACCGACACCACCACGAGCGTGCCGAGCTTGGCCTTGATCGAGACCGGCAGAGGCCGCTCCCGGCTCCACGGCCACGGCCGGGACAGCGCCCGCCCCAGGGTCCGGCCCGGATCCCCGGGCCGGAAGGTGCTCCAGGTCCGCCCGGGGCGCGGGCGGCTCATGGTGCCGGGGTCTCCAGGGCGTAACCGACACCGTGCACCGTACGGATGCGCTCCGCGCCGATCTTCCGGCGCAGCGCCTTGATGTGGCTGTCCACGGTCCGGGTGCCGGAGGCGTCGGCCCAGTCCCAGACCTCCGCGAGCAGCTGCTCGCGCGAGAGGACGGCGCGCGGGGTGTTCGCCAGGCAGACCAGCAGGTCGAACT
The DNA here is from genome assembly GCF_042751845.1 of Streptomyces sp. NPDC059398. Classification (NCBI taxonomy): domain Bacteria; kingdom Bacillati; phylum Actinomycetota; class Actinomycetes; order Kitasatosporales; family Streptomycetaceae; genus Streptomyces; species Streptomyces sp. NPDC059398. The sequence continues at coordinate 18,630 of NZ_JBHYWP010000001.1, forward strand.
CGGTGGGTGTCAGATGCACGTCGTCGTTGCGCACCCGCACCCGCCGCTGGGCGTGGTCGATCTCCAGCTCACCGAGGCGCAGGATGCCGCTGCGCGGTGTCGACGCGGCGATGGTCGCCCGCTCCACCCGCCGCAGCAGGACATGGACGCGCGCCGCCAGCTCACGCATCGAGAAGGGCTTGGTCATGTAGTCGTCGGCGCCGACCCCGAGCCCGACCAGCATGTCGGTCTCGTCGTCGCGGGCCGTCAGCATCAGGACCGGCACCGGCCGCTGCGCCTGGACGCGGCGGCAGACCTCAAGGCCGTCGAAGCCCGGCAGCATCACGTCGAGAACCATCAGGTCCGGCTGCCAGCCCGCCGCCGCGTCCACCGCGGCCGGGCCGTCCGTTGCCGTCTGCACCTGGAAACCCTCGGCCCGCAGCCGAGCGGCGATGGCGTCGACGATTGTCGGGTCGTCCTCGACGACCAGCACCCGGCGCTGGGCGCCCGGCGTGGCCGCGACGCCGTTGTGGGTGGTGTGTGTCTGCTCCATCGCCCGCCCCTGGAAGTGCGCTTGGTGTGCGTTCTGCTGCGTACGCGGCTGTTTCAGCTGCGCCACTTGGACAATCGGACACGGCATCCGTATCTCATCTGCCGGTCAGCAGACTAGATGCACGGACGCCGTCCCGGCTACGCAGGGCGAACACCGAGATGGACCACGTCAGGCACGCCCCGGGCAACTGGGATCTCTTCGGTCCTTACCCCGCTGAAACCGGCATTCCGCAAGGCTTCTTCGAAAGTCGCCGAGGGCTGGGCCGACCAGACGGCCAGGATTCCGCCCGGTTTGAGCCGTTCCATGCAGTCTGCGAGCCCCCTGGGGGTGTATAGGCCGCCGTTGTCATCGGTGACCGTCCACCCCGGCCCGTTGTCGATGTCCAGGCACAAAGCGTCATATGCCGATGTGGATTCGCGCATGTGAGCGACCAGATCGGTGGGCAGGATCACAGTCCGGGGATCGGCGAGCGCCGCGCCGGAAATCCGGGCGAGCGGGCCCGTCAGATGCCAGTCGACGACCGCCTGCTCGCGTTCGACGACCGTGATCGTGCCCCACCGGGGGTCCGCAGCGGCGTGTGCGAGTGAGAATCCGACGCCGAGCCCGCCGATGAGCACGGAAGGACGGTCGCAACCGGCCGGCAGCGCGGCCAGTGCCGCGTCGATCAGCAGCCGCTCCGAACGGCCGTCCGACGTGTCCATCAGGAAGCACCCGTTGGCGATGATCTCGAAGTGCTCCCCGCGCTCGCGCAGCACGACCTCGCCGTACGGGCCCTCGCGCCGGTCCAGTGTGCGTACGTCCTCGGTATCGATGGGTTTCCCCCTGGTCGGCCCCGGACGCCGCGGGCGGCGCGGGGGTTGCTTCGTGTGGTGCACCTCATAGGCGCGTTCGGAGGCTATCCCGGAGAGTGAACGTTGGGGGGAGTGGAGGCGAACGGACGGACCCACTGCCGACGGGACGGACAGAGTGGACCACATACAGCGGACACGACGCCCGGCCGGTGCCACCGGCCGCACGCTGCTGCGCCTGCTGCCCACCCCCGCCGGAACGCCCTTCACCTTCGTCTACGTCCTGGTGCTGATCGCCACCTCGCTCTTCGCGCAGCACGCCGACCCGCACACCGTCGCGGCCCTGCTGCGCGACTCCAGTACGGACATGGCGCATCTGGCGCGCACCCCGCTGCTCGTCCTGGTGAGCAGCGCCCTGTGGATAGCCGGCGGCCTGTTCTCGGCGTCCGCCGTGGGGTTCCTGCTGGTCCTCACCGCCCTGGAGCGCCGGATCGGCGCCCTGCGCACCGGTGTGGTCTTCCTGACGGGCCATGTCGTGGCGACGCTGGCCACCGAACTCCCGGTCGGTGTCGCGGTCGCCGCGGGCCGTCTCCCCGACTCCTCCCTCCACCGTTTGGACTACGGCATCAGCTTCGGACTGATGGCCGGGGTCGGGGCGCTGGCCGGGCTGCTCCCGCCGCTGTTCCGCTGGCCCCTCCTGGCGGCGGTCGGCACGGCGCTGGTCCAGGCGCTGCTGGCCTTCGGTGACCCGCTCACCGACTGGGGGCACCCGCTCTCGCTCACCATCGGTCTGGCCTGCTGGCCGCTGGTGCGCCGCTGGGCGGCCGAAAGGGACCGGGCCCGCCCGGCAGCCGCGCTCGCCGAGCCCGCCGCGCCTCCGGGTTCTGCCGTGCCCGCCGTACCGCCGACCGTGCCCGCCGCGCCCTTCGCGCTCTCGCTGCCCGCCACGCCCTCCGCGCTGTCCCTGCCGGTCGCGGCGACCGGACCGGCGGGTGGGCCCGGGACCTCCCCCGATGCCTCCCCGGCGGCATCCCCCGGCTCCGATCGCTGAGAGCGAACACCCGCCCGGGAACACCAGCCCCCTCGCTCAGCATTGAGTGTGCATAGCTCAACTTCACTGCCTAAGGGGAGATCATGGCTGACACGTCCACACCGCTCACCCTGCCCGTGCTGCCGCTCGACGACGAGGTCGTGCTGCCCGGAATGGTGGTGCCTCTGGACCTTTCCGAAGCGGACGTACGCGCCGCGGTGGAGGCCGCCCAGGCGTCCTCCGCCCGCTCCAGTGGCAACAAGCCGCTGGTCCTCCTCGTTCCGCGGCTCGACGGCAGCTACGCGGACACCGGCGTCATCGGCACCGTCGAACAGGTCGGCAGACTCTCCGACGGAGACCCCGGCGCTCTGGTCCGCGGCCGTGGCCGGGTGCGCATCGGCGCAGGCACCACCGGACCCGGCACCGCGCTCTGGGTCGAGGCGGTACGGGTCGACGAGACCGACCCCGAGCCGCTGCCCGGCGCCGTCGCCGCACTGGTCAAGGAGTACAAGGCCCTCGCCACCGACTGGCTGAAGAAGCGCGGCGCCTGGCAGGTCGTCGACCGCGTCCAGCAGATCGAGGGCGTATCGGCCCTCGCCGACAACTCCGGCTACTCACCTTTCCTCACCCTCGCCCAGAAGACCGAGCTGCTGGAGACCGCCGACCCGGTGGCCCGGCTGAAGCTCGCCGTCACATGGCTGGGTGAGCACCTCGCCGAGCAGGACGTCGCCGAGTCCATCGCCAAGGACGTCCAGGAGGGCGTGGACAAGCAGCAGCGCGAGTTCCTGCTCCGCCGCCAGCTGGAAGCCGTACGCAAGGAGCTCTCCGAGCTGAACGGCGAGGCGGACGACGAGTCCGACGACTACCGGGTCCGCGTCGAGGCCGCCGCACTCCCGGAGTACGTCAGGGAGGCCGCGCTCAAGGAGGTCGAGAAGCTGGAGCGCTCGTCCGACCAGAGCCCCGAGGGCTCCTGGATCCGGACCTGGCTGGACACCGTTCTCGAACTGCCCTGGAACGAACGGACCGAGGACGAGTACGACATCAGGGGCGCCAAGGCCGTCCTGGACGCCGAGCACTCCGGTCTGGAGGACGTCAAGGAGCGCATCACCGAGTACCTGGCGGTCCGCAAGCGCCGCGCCGACCGCGGCATGGGCGTCGTCGGAGGCCGCCGCGGCGGCGCCGTACTGGCGCTCGTCGGACCGCCCGGTGTCGGCAAGACCTCACTCGGTGAGGGAGTGGCGCACGCCATGGGCCGCAAGTTCGTCCGCGTCGCGCTCGGCGGCGTACGGGACGAGGCGGAGATCCGCGGACACCGGCGTACGTACGTCGGGGCCCTGCCCGGACGGATCGTGCGGGCGATCAAGGAGGCCGGCTCGATGAACCCGGTCGTCCTGCTCGACGAGATCGACAAGGTCGGCTCGGACTTCCGGGGCGACCCGGCCGCCGCCCTGCTCGAAGTGCTCGACCCGGCCCAGAACCACACCTTCCGGGACCACTACCTGGAGGTCGACCTCGACCTGTCCGATGTGGTGTTCCTGGCCACGGCGAACGTGCTCGAAGCCATCCCGGAGGCGCTGCTCGACCGGATGGAGCTGGTCAGGCTCGACGGCTACACCGAGGACGAGAAGGTCGTCATCGCCCGTGACCACCTGCTGCCCAGGCAGCTGGAGCGCGCCGGTCTCGAACCGGGCGAGGTGACCCTCGACGACTCCGCGCTGCGCAAGCTGGCGGGGGAGTACACCCGGGAGGCAGGCGTACGGAATCTGGAGCGGTCCGTCGCCCGGCTGCTGCGGAAGGTCGCGGCCCGGCACGAACTGGGCGAGCAGGAGCTGCCGCTCACCGTCACCGACACCGGGCTGCGGCCGCTGATCGGGCGGCCCCACCATGTGCCGGAGTCCGCCCAGGACCCGGCGGAGCGCCGTACGGCGGTGCCCGGTGTGGCCACCGGGCTCGCGGTCACCGGCGCGGGCGGCGACGTCCTCTTCGTCGAGGCGTCGCTCGCCGACCCGGAGACCGGTGCGGCGGGGCTGACCCTCACCGGGCAGCTCGGCGACGTGATGAAGGAGTCGGCGCAGATCGCGCTCTCCTTCCTGCGCTCGCGCGGCGCCGAACTGGAGCTGCCGGTCGCGGATCTGAAGGAACGCGGGGTGCACATCCACTTCCCGGCGGGCTCGGTGCCCAAGGACGGCCCGAGCGCGGGCATCACGATGACGACGGCGCTGGCTTCGCTGCTCTCCGGCCGTCAGGTCCGTACGGATGTGGCCATGACCGGCGAGGTGTCGCTGACCGGGCGGGTGCTGCCGATCGGCGGTCTGAAGCAGAAGCTGCTGGCGGCACACCGTGCGGGCATCACGACCGTGGTGATCCCCAAGCGGAACGAGGCCGATCTGGACGATGTGCCCGCCGAGGTGCTCGAAACCCTGGAGGTGCACCCGGTGACGGACGTCCGCCAGGTCCTGGAGATCGCGCTGTCCCCGGCGGAGGTACGGCTCCCGGCAGCCGCCTGACGGCTCCGGCGCCGCACCGGCGTCACACGGGCCGGCGTGGACACGGACCGGCGTAAACATGGGCCGGCGTGGACACGGAAGAACGCGGGGGCCCCCGCCGAGTGGCCGGGGGCCCCCCCGGGGGGGGGGCCCGGCGGCGGGCCCCCGGGGGGCCCCGCCTCCCGGGGGGGGTGGCCGGG
>NZ_JBHYWP010000001.1:23675-33340 GCF_042751845.1 Streptomyces sp. NPDC059398
GCCCCGCCCGGGCCCCCCCGGGGGGGGGGGGCCCCCCGCCGGGGCCCCCCCGGGCCGGGGGGTCCCCCGGCCCCCCGGGGCCCCCCCCGCCCGGGGGGGGGCCCCCCCGCGTGGGTCGTGTCCCGGGCGGCGGCCCGGGGTGCGCCGCGTCAGCCGTTGGCGAGTGCCTGGACCCGGTCCAGCGCGCCGTTGAACTTGTCGTGGTCACCGACGGTCGGTCCGCTCGACGTGTACTGCCACATCGTCTGGAAGGCCCAGCCGGCCGGCAGCGTGCCCGGCGCCGATGCGTAGCGGGCGATCCAGAGGGGGTTGGTGGCCCCGAAGCTGCTGTTGTTGCCCGTGCACTGCGTCCACCAGCTGGTCGCGGTGTAGATCACCGCGTCGCGGCCGGTGAGCGACTTGTAGGTGTTGGCGAAGTCGTGGATCCAGGCGACCATCGATGCCGCGCTCAGCCCGTAGCAGGCGTCGCCGTACGGATTCCACTCGATGTCGAGCACACCGGGCAGGGTCTTGCCGTCCCGGGACCAGCCGCCGCCGTGGCTGACGAAGTAGTTCGCCTGGTTGGCGCCGCTGGAGTCGTTCGGGGTCGCGAAGTGGTACGCGCCGCGGATCATCCCGACGTTGTAGGAGCCGTTGTACTGCTGGGTGAAGGAGGGGTTCGTGTAGTAATTGCCCTCGGTCGCCTTGGTGTAGGCCCAGCGCACTCCGCTGCCCCACAGGGTCGACCAGTTGACGTTGCCCTGGTAACCGGAGACGTCGACGCCTTCGGTCTGGGCCGCGCGGATGTCACGGGGGGTGCCGCCCTGGCCGTCGTGTGCGATGACGCCCATCCCCATGGTGGCCGTGCCGCGCGCGGGGAAGTCCGCGGCCGAGGCCGAACCGGGCAGGGCCAGCAGGGAGGTGAGGAGGGCGACAAGGATCCCGACTGCGGCGATACGTCCGCGTCGGGCCGTTCCGGATCTGAGCACGGGCATGAGCGTGCCTCCGAAAGGCTTGGTGGGGGGAGCAGGGGGAATTCTCCGGCATGTCCTGATGTGAGACATATGAACATGTCAGCGAGGACGACGCTACGCACGTAGACCCGTACGGCGGAAGGGGGCCTGGGTGCTGCCGTTGGTCTACTCCTGCGAAATACTGGCCCATCTGCGGCGATGGCAGACGCTGAAAGAAACTTTCAGTATCGGGAAAGCTCCTGAGGGGTGCTGACGTGCACGACAGCGGTACCGGAAGTGAACTCCCCGTCCCGCCAGAGAGTGGTGTGGACCATGAATTCCTCGCGCTGGAGCGGGAGTTGACCGTCTTCCTGCGCCGGGCGCGGGCCTCGTCCGGCGAGATGTCCCGCGCCGTCCACCCCGATCTGGAGGCCGCGGCCTACGGGCTGCTCGTCTGCCTCGACGAGTGGGGCGGGCAGCGCGCCACCGACCTGGCCGGCTACATCGGTGTCGGCCGGGCGACCATGAGCCGTCAACTGCGCTCCCTGGAGAACCTCGGGCTGGTCACCCGGGAGCAGGACCCCGGCGACGGCCGGGCCTTCCTGGTGCAGCTCACCGTCGAGGGGCGGGAGCGGATGCGGCGGGTGCGGGACGCGCGCCGGACCGAGTACGTACGCAAGCTGGAGGGCTGGGACCGGGCCGAGGTCGCCGAACTGGCCCGGCTGCTCCACCACTTGAACGCACGCGCCGAGGAGTGAGCCGGGAACCGGGGGCCGTGGCCGGCCGCGTACCTGCCATGCCGGACCGCGTACCTGCCCGGCCGGACGGTTACAGCTCCAGCAGCACGGCCGACGCGTCGTCGTGCGTCTTGCTGCCCCGCAGGAACGCGCGTGCCGTGTCCGCGTCCTCCAGTGCCCGCACCCGCCCGATCAGCGCCTCCGGACCCTCCTTGCGCAGCAACGCCAGGCACTCCGCCCAGTCGCCCTCCCGGAAGACCTCCACCCACCGGCTCGCACCGTCGCTGAGCGCCGCCAGCGCCCGCACCCCGGCCAGCGGTGTGCGCCCCGTCACCGCGCGCTCCGCCACCGCCGGATCGGCCGCCGCGGTGAAGAAGCCGCCCTCCTGGTTCCGTGCGGCGTCGGCCGTCGCCTCGGTCGCCAGCACCTCGCGCGGCAGCCGGTCGAGCCGGTCGTCGAGCACCGCCCGTACCGTCCCCGGCGCCTCCTCGATCAGCAGCACCGAGTCGGACAGCACCAGGTGTTCCAGGGTCTCCGCCGACCAACGCGCCATGACGACGGTTGCCTGAGGGGTGCGTACGTGAGAAAGGTCACAGGTTGAGCCATGCCTTCCGGCGGTAAGGCGAATGGCCTCCGCAAGTACCTCACGCAGGCTCATATCCCGCCGCGAACCGGACAGTTCGACCAGGGACCCGCCGAGCCGGGCCGTGAACCACGGCACGCCGTGCACACATCCGTCCGGCCCGGCCGGCGGTGTCACACCGTCGAGCAGGACGAGCAGACCGCCCTCTCCCGAGGCAGGCAGGACCGCACCCGTCCAGTCCTCATTGGGGCGTTCGGGGTTGCCGGGTGTGGAGGCGAGTTCGATCCGCATGGCGTTCAGTCTGCCTGAGGCCTTCACGGCGGGCGCACAGTCACGGGCGAATGGTACGGACCGCCGTACGGGCGGTGGGACTTGGTAGGGAATGTACGACTCCGTGACGGCGCCGGGCCGCTGCGGGCGGGCATCCTGCCAAAGCCGGTCCGGAAGTTCCAACCGGCGCCCCGTGCGCGCCCCGCGTGCGCGGGTCGCAGAGTTGTTCGCCAACTTGCAGTTGATGTTCACTCGTTCAGGTGGCTGACCTGGTGATGCGCACTCCCCTCCCAAAACCACTGGAATGGTCAGAAGCCGTACCAGAGGTGGGAGCGCATCCTTGTGATCGGTCATCATCTCGGCGTCATGCGTGGACGAGTCAAGATTGTGAGCACCGGTGCAGAACAAGCGGCTTCGGGGCAACGGAGGCGTGGCGCCCGAGCGCACCACCCGGGTACGCAGGCGCCTGGTCGGCGGTGTGGCCGTCGTCGGTCTCGCCGTCCTCGCGGCAAGCGCCCCGTCGGTGTACGGCGCGTCGGCCGAACTGACCGACGCTCAGCGGCTGGTCACCCTCTCCGACCTGGACCAGCAGACCCTCTCCCTGGCACATGACCTCGCCGACGAGCGGGACGACGTCACGGTCTACATCGCGGGCGGGCGCGCAAAGAAGGACAAGCTGGCGGCCGACCGGGCCACCCGGGTCGACAGCGACATCGAGGAGATCGGCCCGGCCGCCCCGGCCGCCCTCCGTCACGACCTCGCCACCCTGCCCTCCGTCCGCAGGACCGCCCTCACCGGCAAGAGCACCGCGCTCGAAGCCAACAAGGCGTATTCCGACCTGATCGACAAGGTCCAGGAGACCGCGGCCCAGCTCGCCGACCGGACTCCGCCCGACGCGGCGGCGGCCACCCGCGCCACGGTCGACCTCGGCCGTGCGGTCGGGCAGGCGTCCCGGACCCGTGGCCTGCTGCTCGGCGCCCTCGCCGTCCCGCGCCCCGCCGCGACCACCGTGTACGACGCGACGACCGGCACCTACGTCCAGCGGCAGGGGGTCGCCGTCGGCGCCGACGGGCGTACCCGGGACGGACTGAGCGCCGCGGCCCAGCAGGCCAGGGTCCGCGAACTCGCCGCACTCGCCGACTTCGACCAGGAGGCGTCCCCGGCCGACCAGGAGTCGCTCGCCTCCACCGTCTCCGGATCCGAGGTCAGCAGCGCCGAGGGCTACCTTTCGCGCCTCGCCGACCAGCCCACGCTCTCCGCCGCCGCCCAGCAGACCGACCCGGCCAAGGTCGGCGCGGCGCTCGGCGCGCGCACCGACCAGATGCGCGGTGTCGAGGCCTCGCTCGCCACCGCACAGGGCAAACGGCTCGCCGCGCTCCGCGACGACGCCGTGACCGCCCTCGAACTGCGGATCGCCCTCGCCGGGGTGCTGCTGCTCCTCACCATCGGGATCGGCGCCGCGGTCGCCCGTACGCTCACCCGTCCGCTCGCCGTGCTCCGGATCGGCGCCGCGCGCCTGGCCGGTGCCCCCGAGTCGGAGGAGCCGATCGCCTTCACCGGCCGCAACGACGAGTTCGCCCAGGTCGTCCGGTCCATCAACGCCCTGCACACCAGGGTGCTGACCGCCGGGGCCCGCGCCGAGCGCCTCGCGGGCGACCAGCGCGACCTGCGAGGCGGCCGTGACCGCTTCGACGCCGAACGCGCCATGCTGGAGGCGGACACCGCCGACGCCAACGCCCGGGCCGACCGGCTGCACCACACCATCCAGTCGACCTTCGTCAACCTCTCGCTCCGCTCCCTCGGCCTGGTCGAGCGTCAGCTCACCGTCATCGAGGGCCTGGAGGAGCGCGAACAGGACCCCGAGGCGCTGGCCACGCTCTTCAGGCTCGACCACATGGCGACTGTGCTGCGCCGCCACAGCGAGAACCTGCTGGTCCTCGCGGGTACCGAACACGGCCATGGACAGAGCGCGGCCCCCGTCCCGCTGGTGGACGTGCTGCGCGCATCGGTCAGCGAGATCGAGCGGTACGAACGGGTCGCGATCCAGTCCCTGCCGCCCCGCTCCCATGTCGCGGGCTTCGCCGCGGACGACATCAGCCACCTCGTCGCCGAACTCCTGGAGAACGCCACCGCGTTCTCCCCGCCGGAGGCCCGGGTCCAGCTCTCCGGCTGGCTCCTGGAGAACGGCGAGGTGATGCTCTCCGTACAGGACGAGGGCATCGGCATGTCGCCCGGACGGCGCACCGAGCTGAACGCGCTGCTCGCCGACCCCGACGCGTCCCGTCCGGGCGCACCGGGCGACGAGCAGTCCGGGCTCGGCCTCCATGTGGCCTCGCTGCTGGCCAAGCGGCACGGCGTACGGGTCGAGCTGCGCGAGCAGAAGCAGGGCGGGGTGGCCGCAGTCGTCGTACTGCCCAGCGCGCTGCTGCCGGACGAACCCCCGGCCGCACCCTCGCACCTGGTCCCCGGCGCCGGGGCGGCGCCCGCACTGAACCTGCCGGGCTCGATGGCCGAGGCGAACTCCAACACGATCCCGGCCAGGTCGCGTTACGAGATAGGGGCCGACTCCCACGAGCGCACCCCCGACGAGGTGGACGAGCCGACCTTCACCATGCGGCGGCCCGTCCCCGCGCCGGAGCCCACGTCCGTGACCGCGCCCACGCCGGAACCCGGGCAGGGGCAGCACCCCGGCCCGGCGGCCGACGCGGCCCCCGCCCCGGACCCCTCCGTAGCCACCCCGGAGCAGGAAGCCGGCACCACCACCGACAAGGGACTGCCCAAGCGCGTCCCCAAGATCACCAGGCCGGCCGGGACGGCCCCGAAACAGCGCACCGCCAGTGTGGACGCCGCTGCCCTGCGCAGCAGGCTCGGCGGCTTCCACCAGGGAGCCAAGGACGGCCGCAAGGACGTCGAAACGGAGATCTCGGAGCAGAGATCGGATGTTGTACGGACCGATGACGCGGGGGACAGTGTCGAGGAGGCACGCAGTTGACTGCGCCCAGCACATTCGGACTCAGCAGTGAAGCCAGGAACCTGCACTGGCTGTTGAAGAATCTCGTGGAGGAGGTCCCCGGACTCCGTTCGATCGCCGTCGTCTCGTCGGACGGGCTGATGCTGCTCTCGTCGGACTCCGAGGTCCCGGCACCCGCTCCCGCCGAACCCGTCCGGAAGAGCGGCCCCAAGGGCTCCGCGGCCGACCTGGCCACCATCGTCTCCGGCATCGGCAGCCTCACCATCGGCGCCGCGAAGCTGATGGACGGCGGAGGTGTCAAGCAGACGGTGGTCGCGATGGAGGAGGGCAGTGTCTTCGTCATGTCGATCAGCGACGGCTCGCTGCTGGGTGTCCACGCCACACCGGACTGCGACATGAGCGTCGTCGCGTACCACATGGCGCTCTTCGTCGGCCGCGCCGGTCATGTCCTCACCCCCGAACTCCGCAGCGAGCTGCGCAAATCGATGGAGAGCGCCCAGTGACCCCGGCCCTCCCGGTCCGCAACCCGGACCGCCGCCCCGCGCGCGTGCGCCCGTACTCGCTCACCGGCGGCCGCACCAAGTTCGGCCACATCCTCTTCGTGGAGACCTTCGTGGCCGCGATCGAGGCACCGCCCGAGCGCCCGGAGCTGGCCAACGGCCCGGCGCGTCTCATGCCGGAGATGGCCGCCATCGTCGAGATCTGCCGCCGGATGCGCACCGTCGCGGAGATCTCGGCGCTGCTCAAAATGCCGCTGGGGGTCGTCCGGGTCCTGCTCAGCGACCTCGCGGACCAGGGAAGAATCCGTGTGTACGGTACCGGGCACGGCGAAGGCCAGCCCGACCGCGCCTTGCTCGAAAGGGTGCTGAGTGGACTCCGCCGTCTCTGAGACGCTGATCCCCGCCGAAGCCGAAGAGGCCGTCCAGGCCTGGCAGAACGACCGCACCCGGGCCCCCATATCCACCAAGATCGTGGTGGCGGGCGGCTTCGGGGTGGGCAAGACGACCTTCGTCACCTCCGTATCGGAGATCACCCCGCTCCAGACCGAAGCCCTGATGACCGAGGCGAGCGAGGAGACCGACGACCTCAGCGCCACCCCGGACAAGCTGACCACCACGGTGGCGATGGACTTCGGCCGGCTGACGCTCGACAACGACCTCGTGCTGTACGTGTTCGGCACCCCGGGGCAGCAGCGCTTCTGGTTCATGTGGGACGACCTGGTGCGCGGCGCGATCGGCGCGATAGTGCTCGCCGACACCCGCAGGCTCGCCGACTGCTTCCCCGCGCTCGACTACTTCGAGAGCTGCGGACTGCCGTACATCGTCTCGGTCAACCACTTCGAGGGCACACCGGACTTCGAGGCGCAGGACGTGCGGGAGGCGCTGACGATTCCCCCGCACGTGCCCGTACTGATCATGGACGCGCGCAACAGGTTGACGGTGGTCGAGTCGCTGCTGACCCTGGTGGGCCACGCACTCGACACCACCCCCGAATAGGAGAACCACCCGCCATGCGGAAGATACTCATCGTCGGAGCCGGGCAGTCCGGGCTCCAGCTGGCTCTCGGCCTCCAGTCCCAGGGCTACGAGGTCACGCTCATGTCCAACCGCACATCCGATGAGATCCGTTCCGGCCGGGTCATGTCCACGCAGTGCATGTTCCACACGGCGCTCCAGCACGAGCGCGACCTCCAGCTCAACTTCTGGGAGTCGCAGGCCCCGAAGATCGAGGGCCTGGGCGTCTCGGTCGCGGCCCCGGACTCGTCCCGCGCCATCGACTGGGTCGGCAGGCTCGACGGTTACGCCCAGTCCGTCGACCAGCGCGTCAAGATGGCCGGCTGGATGGAGACCTTCGCGCAGCGCGGCGGCCAGCTGGTCATCCACGGTGCGGCCGTATCGGACCTGGACTTCTTCGCCCGGACGTACGACCTGGTGATGATCTCGGCGGGCAAGGGCGAGCTGGTCTCGATGTTCGGCCGGGACGCGGCGCGCTCGCCGTTCACGGTGCCGCAGCGCTCGCTGGCCGTCTCGTACGTACACGGCATGGGCCCACGCCCGGAGCACCCCGACTTCGACGCGGTGCGCTGCAATCTGGTCCCGGGCGTCGGTGAACTCTTCGTGATGCCCACGCTCACCCACAGCGGCCGCGCGGACATCCTCTTCCTTGAGGGCATACCCGGCGGCCCGCTGGACGCCTTCCAGGGCGTCAAGGACCCCTCCGAGCATCTGGCGCTCACCCTCGGCCTGATGGAGAAGTTCATCCCCTGGGAGTACGCACGGGCCACCGACGTCGAACTGACCGACGCGGGCGGCACGCTCTCCGGCCGTTACGCCCCCACGGTCCGCAACCCGGTGGGACGGCTGCCCGGCGGCGGCCTGGTCCTCGGCGTCGCCGACGTGGTCGTGGCCAACGACCCGATCACCGGACAGGGCTCCAACTCGGCGTCCAAATGCGCCGCCAGCTACCTCGGCTCCATCGTCGAGCGGGGCGACCAGCCCTTCGACGAGACCTGGATGCAGCAGACCTTCGACCGCTACTGGGACACCGCCCAGCACGTCACCAAGTGGACCAACGCGATGCTGGGTGTCCCGCCGGAGCACGTACTGAACCTCATCGGGGCCGCGGGGCAGCTCCAGCCGGTTGCCGACCGCTTCGCCAACGGCTTCGACGACCCGGCCGACTTCGAGAACTTCTTCTTCGAGCCGGAGAAGACGGAGGCCTATCTGGCTTCGGTCACCGCCGGCTGACGGAGCCTCCCGGACGCCCCGTGCCGACGACCGGTCGGGCGTCCGGGCGGACCGCGCCGATGACCGGGTTGGACGCCATGGGCGAGACCCTGACCTTGGCGCCGGGGCGGGGGGCCTGGACGACCTTGCCGCCGCCGATGTACAGCGCGACATGGGTGGCCCCCGGGAAGTAGACGATCAGGTCGCCCGGGCGCAGCGACCGCAGGGAGACCTTCCGCAGCCGGCGCCACTGCTCCTGGCTGGTCCGGGGAATCGTGCGCCCGGCGTGCGCCCAGGCTCGCCAGGTCAGCCCCGAGCAGTCGAAGGACCGGGGGCCCTCGGCGCCCCAGAGGTACGGCTTGCCGACCTGGGCGAGCCCGAACGCCACGGCCTTGGCACCGCGCGCGGAAGCCGACGCCTGCGGTCCGCTCAGCGCACCCGAGCTGTCCAGCGCGTCCTGGGCCGCGGTGGTGTCGGCGTCGTCCTGGGCCCTGACGTCGGACGCCTCGCCGGGGGAGAGCCCGGCGAGCAGCGCCTCCGCCTCACGCAGCCGGGCCTGGGCCGTCCGGTACTGCTTCTTCTGCTTGGCGACGAGCGCCTGCTTCTTCTGCAGCGCGGCGCGTGACGCGGTGTCGAGCTTCCCGGCGTGCTGCTCGGCCTTCCTGAGCCGTTCCGCCCTGGCCAGTACGTCGGCCGACGCCCGCTTGATCTGGTGCCCGGCGTCCAGTGCCTGCTGGGGGTCGCCGCTGAGCATCAGGACCAGATAGGGGGACAGCTCCGACTGCTGCTGGTACTGCTCACGGGCCAGCCGCCCGGCGGCGTCCCGGCTCCGGGCCAGCTCCATCCGCGCCTTCACCAGACCGGCGCCGACACTCTTCGCCTTGGTCTCCTGCCGCTTGAGCGCCTCGGTGGTGGCGCGGTAGGTCTGCCCGGCCTGCTCGGACTGCCGGTAGAGGGTCCGCAGCCGGGCGAGCGTGGCCTCGGCCGGGGTACGGGGGGTGGCGGGCGCGGCACCGGGGCCGGGCAGACCGGGGCCGGGCCGGGCGGAGGCGCTCGGTGTGGTGCCGGCCGGTGCGGGGCGGGCCGGTGCGGGTTTCGCGGGTGCGTGTTTCGCCGGACCGGAGTGGGCCGCTCCCGGGGACGCGGTGGGGCCGGGACGGGCGTGGGCGGTGCTGCCTGCGTGGGCGGGCGAGGCTGCCGGGCCCGGTTCCGGTACGGGCCTGCCGGGGGCGGCCGGAACGGCCAGCGCGGGGGTCGCCCCGACGACCACCGTGGCCAGCGCCGTAGAACAGACGAACCGCAGCAATCTGCCTGACACCACATCACCTCTGCTTCCGGGGCGGGCCGTGGGGCCCCCCCCGCGGCTGGGGCGGGGCGGGGGGGGGGGCCGGCCGGGGGGGGGGGGGGGGGGCAGACCCGCGCCCCGGCAGGGCGGGCCCCCGTTGTG
>NZ_JBHYWP010000001.1:33350-81235 GCF_042751845.1 Streptomyces sp. NPDC059398
GCCGAGCGCCTAACACCACCCCACCCCAACAAATCTGCCACCCAACAACACCCCCGTGCTCGGGGGGGGGGCCGCCCCCCCCGCGCCGAGCATGGGGCGGAGCGGGCGTTGTCACCTCCGGGGTGGGCGGAACGGCGCAATCCCGTCACCCGTACAGGGCGGAACCCTTGTGACGCAGGGTGCCTGAGGAGGCGTCAGCCTTCTCGTCCGGATCGATGCCGGGCCTCGCGCCCGCGGCCCTACGTCTCCGGCTTCGCGTCCGGTTGCACGTCGGATTGCACGTCGGGCTGCACGTCCGGTTTCGACCAGGGCCACTTCAGCGTGCGGGGCCGCCCGTCCGGTGCGTACACGTACTTCCAGCCGCGCTGGATGCCCAGCCGCCTGGTATGGCCGGCCGGGGTGCGGACATAGACCAGTACGGTCGGCGGCCCGCCCCCGGCGTCCGGTACGGGAACCTCGTACACCTTGGGCGGCTGACCGGTGGGGCCGAGCAGGACGGGCAGGATCCGCCCGTCCAGGGGACCGCCTTCGAACAGGGTCTCTTCGCTCTTCACCGGGCCAGTCTGACCCAGCCGCCCCGTCAGACGCCCGCCCGGGGCGCCCGGCCGGCGGCCTCCACGTCCGGACCGCCGCCGAGCAGCCGCGCCGCCTCGTCCACCACCGGCACCAGCCGCCGGGCCAGGACTCCGACGGCTCCGTCCGGCCGCTCACCGGCCAGTGCGGTTCCGATGGCCGCAGCGGTCTGCGGGTCCGTCCCTGCTGTCGCCGCGAGGAGCGCGACGAGATGGTCGATCAGCCAGTCGCGCAACTCGCCGACCGGCGGCTGCTTCTCCTCGTCCAGCCAGATCAGCGAGGCCGCCTCGACAGCGGCGATCCAGGTCCGCACCATCATCCGCAGTCGGGGCCCCGGCTGACCGACCCCGAGGTGGACCAGGATCTGCTCGGCAGCGGCCCGCCGTACCTCGTCCACGATCGCCCCGGTACGGGAGGTCTCGGCGACGCTGCCGCCCTGGAGCAGTGCGGAGAACCCGGCGTCGTGCTCGTCGACGAAGGCGAGATAGCGGTCGAGCACCCGGGCCAGTCGTACGGTGAGCGGTCCGGTCTGCGGCTCGGCGAAGCAGAGTTCGAGCTGGTCGGCCGCCGAGCGCAGCGCCTTCTCGTACAACTGCTGCTTTCCGCCGGGGAAGTAGCGGTAGACCAGCGGCCGGGAGACCCCGGCCGCCTCAGCGACGTCGTCGAGCGAGACCTCGTCGGGCGCCCGGTGCGCGAAGAGCGTCAGGGCCGCGTCGAGGAGCTGGACACGGCGCTCCTCGACGCTGAGACGGCGGTACGCGGGGATCGCTGCGGGGGTCATGACCGCAGCGTAATCCCGGTGTTCAGGGCGGGGCACGTTCCGGGCAGCCCCCGGGGACGGCCGCCGCCCCGCCACCGCCATACTGCGGGTGATCGTTTCAGCGGTTCCGGCCCGTGCCACCTCTGCCCTCGTCCTCCCCCGTGCCCCCACCGGACTCGCCCCCGCTCCGCATCCGAAGGGATCCCCCCGACGTGTCCTCGGCTCTTCCCGTCCTCACACACACCTCCGTCGTCGTCATCGGCGCAGGCCCGGCCGGCCTCGTCGTGGCGAACCGGCTGCACGACAGCGGCGTCGACTGCGTACTCCTGGAGGCGGAGAGCAGAGAGTTCATCGAGCGCCGGCCGCGCGCCGGGTTCATGGAGGAGTGGGCGGTACGGGCGCTCGCCGCGCACGGCCTCGCGGAGCGGGTCCTCGTACGGGCCGAGACCCAGGGCGAGTTCGAGTTCCGCTTCGACGGCGAGCGGCACACCGTACCGACCGCGGAACTGTCCGGGCGGCGCCATTTCGTCTACCCCCAGCCGGAGTTGGTCACCGACCTGCTGGCCGCGTACGCCGACAAGGCCGCCGGGGAGGCCCGCTTCGGTGTCCGTGACGTACGCCTTGACGGCATCGGCGGCGACCGCCCGGTCGTCTCGTACACCGATCCGCTGACCGGCTCCCGGCACCGCGTCGTCTGCGACCACGTCGCGGGCTGCGACGGTGCGCGCGGGGTCTCACGGGCGGCGATACCCGAGGACCGTGTCACGGTCAGCCGCCGCGACGACGGGGTGGCCTGGCTGGCGCTGCTCGCCCAGGCTCCGCCATCGGCGGGCGGGGTGGTCTTCGGGATCCACGAGCGCGGCTTCGGCGCCCATATGGCCCGCAGCCCCGAGGTCACCCGCTACTACCTCCAGGTCCCGCCCGGCGACGGCCCGGACAACTGGCCGCACGAGCGTGTCTGGCACGAACTGCGCACCCGGCTCGCGGCGGACGGGGCCGCGCCGCTCACCGAGGGGCCGATCGTCGAGAAGGTGGTCCTGGGCATGCACAACTACGTGGTGGAGCCGATGTCCCACGGCCGGCTCCATCTCGCGGGCGACGCGGCACACCTGGTCGCACCGATCGCGGCGAAGGGCATGAACCTCGCGATCCACGACGCCCTGCTCCTCGCGGACGCGCTGATCGCGGCTGCTCCGGGGCGTGAACGCGGAGCGGGGAGCGGGGACGGCGGTACCGCCCTCGCGGGGTACTCGGACGCGGCGCTGGAACGCGTCTGGCAGTACCAGGAGTTCTCGCAGTGGTTCTCGGACGTCCTGCACGGGGCGTCCTCCGGCGACCGCTTCCGCGCGGGCACGGCCCGCGCCCGCTTGCGAAGGCTCCTGGCATCGGGGCTCGACGCCAGGGCGTTCGCCGGGCTGTACATGGGGGAGGAGAGCGGAAGGTGACCCGGGCGCGGGCGACCGCGACCCGGGGCGGCCGTCACCGTACGAGGTCGATCTCCGCCCACACCACCTTCCGGGGTACGGGTCCCAGGGCCACGCCCCAACGATCGGCCAGCGCTTCGACGATCAGCAGACCACGCCCGGCTTCGGCGTCGTCCGGGGGCGGGGCGGTGCTGCCGGGCCGGGCGGGCGGAAGCCGGTCGCCCCGGGTGTCGGTCAGCTCGATCCGCAGCAGCGTGTCGCCGTGCACGGCGAGACTCAACCGGAAGTCCCGGCCCCGTACCCGCCCGTGGACGGCGGCGTTGGCGGCCAGTTCGGCGACGATGTGCGCGGCTGTGTCCGACGGCAGCCCCCAGGCCCCGAGATGGGCGACGGCCAGCAGCCGGGCAAGTCTGGCGCCGCGGCGGGTGGGGGAGAGCAGCACGGTGAACTGCCGGGCAGGAGCGGAATGTTCGGTTCGAGTGATTTCTTGGGTCACGTCACTCAGAGTGGCCGCAGCCGCCTACCGTGAACAGCGACATGGCGCCTACGTACGGTGACTGTCCCGAGCTTGTCCAGTGCTGTCCCGGCTGTCCGGGGTGACGTGCGGGGGACGAACAGGGTTGAGCCAGAACGGCACTGAGGTCGGAAGCGGGGCACGGATGAGCGTGGACGAGGCTGGTACGGAGCGTGGGGACGGCGGAGCGGACGAGCCCGGCTGGGACGTCGATCCGGATGACGAGTCCGGCACGGCGGTGGTCGCCGCGGTGGGCCGCCAGCTCAAGGCGTGGCGGGAGTCGGCGGGGCTGCGGGCGAGCGAGTTCGGGGGCGCGATCGGGTATGGGGAGGATCTGGTCTACAAGGTGGAGGGCGGTCGGCGCATCCCGCGCCCGGAATTCCTGGACCGGGCGGACGAGGTGCTGGGCGCGGGCGGGAAGATCGCCGCGATGAAGAAGGACGTCGGTGACGTCCGGTATCCGAAGAAGATCGGGGATCTGGCGCGGATGGAGGCGAAGGCGGTCGAACTGGAGGCCTACCACCATCACAACATCAACGGCCTGTTGCAGACCGAGGAACACATGCGGGCCCTGTTCGCATCATGGCTGCCCACCTACACGCTGGACGAGATGGACCGCGTGGTGGCGGCTCGGCTGGCTCGACGGGCCATCTTCGACCGGGACCCCCTCCCGTCCCTGAGTTTCATTCAGGAGGAGGTGACGCTTCGTCGTCCGGTCGGAGGCACAATGGTTCAGCGCCGACAACTCGAACGCCTACTGGAAGTAGGGGAGTTGCGCAATGTGACGATTCAGGTGATGCCGACACACCGCGAGGAACATCCCGGCACAGGCGGCTTGATCGAGGTCCTCAAGTTCCCGGACGGCAGCGCTGTGGGCCGCTCGGAGGGCGCTTTCAGCGGCCGTCCGGTCTCCGATCCGAAGCAGCTCAGGATCCTTGAGTTGCGCTATGGGATGATCCGGGCCCAGGCTCTCACACCACGGGAGTCGCTGGCCTTCATCGAGCAACTTCTGGGGAAGACATGATCCACAGGCCCTCTGCCGGGGACACCGCCGAGCTGAACTGGTTCAAGAGCAGCCACAGCAGTAGTGGCGATGGCAACGACTGCGTCGAGGTCGCGTCCGTACCCGGCGCGGTCCATGTCCGCGACTCCAAGAAGGCGCCGGGCCCGGATCTCGGCTTCGGTCCCGGTGCGTGGGCGGAGTTCGTGGCGTACGCGTCCACGAACTGACCGAGCTGTGTGGAGCAGGGCTGATGTCCTCGCCTGACGACGGGCGAGGGCATCAGCGTGTCCGGGCGGCCCGGGTCCCGCAAGGGGAAAGCCGGAATGTCAGAGGCGGCCAGTAGCCTCTGGTTCCATGGGAGTTCAGATAGACGCAGTGGTGGAATACCCGGTCAACGACGAGGTGGAGAGGGTGCTCGGTCTGGCCGAGGCGGCCGACGAGCCCATCA
Organism: Streptomyces sp. NPDC059398; assembly: GCF_042751845.1. NCBI lineage: Bacteria > Bacillati > Actinomycetota > Actinomycetes > Kitasatosporales > Streptomycetaceae > Streptomyces > Streptomyces sp. NPDC059398. The sequence goes on from NZ_JBHYWP010000001.1 coordinate 38,073, forward strand.
CTGTCACGTTCGTCTGGGAGGGGCGGGGGGTCGAAGAGGCGGAACGCGCCGTCCTGGTGCCCGCGGCCACTCTGGCCCTCTGGGAGCACTGGGCCCCCGCTGCCTGCCCGACGAGCGACGCCAGGGCCAGGAACCAGGCCGAAGAGGACAAGCCGGAGCTGGCCCACCCGGAGGAGTTCGGCCCGTACACACTCTTCCGTCGTCGCGTGGGAGGGCGCACGGCGGTAGCGCGCGGAGGCGTGGTGGTCGCCGAACTGCTCGCCCCCGACGAGGCGCACTGGCTCCAGGAGCAGGCCCGCGACGTCCGCCAGGGCTTCATGGATCCGAAGCAGAGGGCGGCGTTCGAGGAGTTCCTCGCCCGCCAGCCACCCGTCCATGAGCAGTGACGCATGAGGCCCTCGCTGTCCCCACCGAACCTGAGTAGCCGTACTCAGGCGTGCGGCAGTCGCCCGCGTCAGCATGACGGGCATGCTGACGTGGGGCGTGGACATGGGTGCGGCGGTTCTGCTCTCGGCCCTGGACGTGGCCGCACTTGTGGCTTTCTGGTTCGCCGAGAGCCTGAAACAGTGGGCCGCCCAGGGGCAGGCCGTTCCCGGCGCGGTGATCCGGTTTTTCCTGGTAGGGAGTGTGGGGTCGGCTTTCTTGGCAGCAGTCGGCTACGGCTTCTTCTGTGCCGGTCTGCCAGTGGCTTGTGTGTCCCAGGCCCTCTTGTCCGGCTTCCTCGCCCTGCTGCTGATCCTGAGCGCAGGGAGGACGTGCCGTAGGCGAGTGGCGACCTGGCGGACCCGGCGTCGTCTGCGCCGAGAACGCCGTCGTTGGCACGAGTCGCCCCCCCCCGGAGGCCCTGATGCGCGTAACGCTGAGAGAAGTACGAGACGGTGACCTGCCCGTCTTCTACGCTCAGATGAACGATCCCGAGGGGATCCGGATGGCGGCGTTCACTGCCGAGGACCCATCGGACCGTGCGCATTTCGCCGCCCACTGGGCGCGGATCCGCCGTGATCCAGAGTGCATCCTGCGCACAGTCGTGGGCGAGAACGGGGAAAACGTCGGCCACGCCGGCGTGTTCGGGCCACCCGAGGAGCGTGAAGTCACCTACTGGATCGGTCGGGAGTACTGGGGCCGGGGAGCGGCCACCGCCGTGCTGCGAGAACTGCTCGGCACCGTACCGTCCCGCCCGCTGTACGCCCGTGCGGCTGCGGACAACGGCGGCTCTGTAAGAGTCTTGCAGAAGTGCGGATTCGTGGTGACCCGCCACGAGCGAGGTTTCGCGAACGCACGCGGCGAGGAGATCGCAGAGGTGATCCTCACCTCGTCCGACTGACAGGCACCCGTTCAGGCCCCGGCGCCGCGCGCCCCGGCCAGGCACAGGACCTGGTGGAACTCACGTGGGTCTCAGCGCGGGTCGGCCAACTCCTGCCGCACGGCCAGGGCTTCGTCGGAGGCGCGAGCAAAGCCGAACTCGGTCATGGCTTCTTTCTCTCCTGGGCGGGTCTGGGCGGAACATCGCGCGAACGACCGCCCACACGAGGAACAGTCAGCAGTGGTGGATCGGTTCGGTGCCATCGGCTCAGTCGAGGCGGTCCTTTCTACGCCCAGCCTTCCGCCAGAGCACCGTCATCCCGAGCGTCAGGATGCCCAGGGCCGCGACCACGATGGCGACCTTGATCGCGCGGTCCAGCAATAGGTGGCGAAGGAGGTCGGACGACTCCGCTGCAAGGGTGGTCATCGCCCACCACCCTGTCGCCGCGACCAGGACGCACCGCTCCGCCTGTCCTCGAACCGTCGTGCGGCGGCACGCAGTCCGGCCCTCGCCACGGGGTCCGCATAGCGACGCACTTTGTCGAGCCTGCCCCTGTGCTTGAGGGTCAGGGCAATGGCGAAGACCAGCAGCGCCAGCACCACGAGACCGCCCACGATCAGGCCGAACCTGATGAGCATGAAATTGAGATACGTCTCCACGAAGAATCCTCCACCCGTTCTATCACGCCTGTGATACTTCTTTTGTAGCACACGCGTGATAGAACGTATGCATGCCCAAGCACGTTGACCCGGACGCTCGCCGCCGCCTCGTCGTCGACGCGTTGTTTCGAGTCGTCGTCCGTGATGGCCTGCAGCGCACCTCACTGCGAGCCGTGGCCGACGAGGCCCAGCTCAACATCGGCTCCCTGCGCCACTACTTCGCCAGCCAGCAGGACCTGATGCGGTTCGCGATGCAGTCGATGCTCGACCGGGTCGGCGGTCGACTGCTCGAACACATGGAGGACATCGGCGATCTGGGCAGCCACCCCCGCCCGGAACAGCTCCGGCTCGCAGCCGGCCTCCTGGCCGAACTTCTGCCTCTCGACGAACGCCGCCGCGCCGAGGTCACCGTCTTCCTGGACTTCAACACGACCGCCCGCACCAACCCGGCCTTCAGCGACCTGTCCCGCCAGGCCGCCGAAGGCGCGAGACGTCTGGTGCGCCGCGTGCTCACCCGGCTCAACGCATCAGGCACCCTGCGCCCCGGCCTCGACGTCGACATCGAGACCGAGCGGTTGACCGCGCTCCTGGACGGACTCGGCCTCAACGCCGTCCTGCACCCCCAGATCCTGAACCCGCGGACATGTGTTGATGTGCTGCTCACGCACCTGGGCGATCTGTCACTGCCTTTCGAGCCTCCGAGTCCGGCTCGGTGATTGGAGGTGAGTCAGGCGGCGTGAGTCTCGGGGCGTTCGCCGAGGTAGCCGCGTTCGAAACGGGCGCCGGCCCGGACCAGAGCGACGAGGTGGGGTGCGTTCACGGCCCGCCGGCGTCCCTGGGTGGACTCGATGAGTTTGAAGACCACGGCGAGGGCGGCGGCCCGGCTGCCAGCCCCTTTGGTGACCTTGGTCCGTAGCCGGACGGTGGCGAAGGTCGACTCGATGGGGTTCGTGGTCCGCAGGGGGTCCAGTGCTCGGCGGGGGAGTGAAAGAACGTCAGCACTTCGTCCTCGTCGTCCGTGATCCACTTGGCGGCCTTGGGGTATTGCGCCCCATCCTTCGGGAAGGTGCGTCGTTCGCGTGCCGGCCCGAGGCTGATCCACAGGTCTTGAGCATTGCTCCGCCCGCACTCAGCAATCTCTTCTGCCGGCGGGCCAGTTGTTACAGCCTCCCGGCTCGCTCACCCTCCTGAAGAGCGAACGCACCTGTTCGCTCGCTGGCCTTGCCCCTGCTGAGGCCGAGTCCCTTTCAGCGGAGGCGTTCATGGCTCCGGTACAAGGTTGTTGTGGGCCGTCGGGCGTTCTCGCCAGGCCCCATATGGGAGGCCGGCCGCGTGCGGCCTCTGAGGGAGGGGGCGGCAGTCCGGCCATCGGCCCGACTCCAGTACCGGTATAGTTTGACCGGTATAGTTGTTGGTTCCATGAGGGAAAGTGGCACATGATCGAGATCCTGAACCCCGCCCTGCTGACCCGGGCAGAAGACACAGGCGCCCTGGTCGCAGAGATCCTGCAGACGCTGAAGAGCCGGAGCGCGGTCGGCACGAACCTCCTGGACATCGACCGGTGGACCAAGACCATGATCGCCGAGGCGGGAGCGTTGTCCTGTTACGTCGACTACGCGCCGTCCTTCGGGCGCGGACCCTTCGGCCACTACATCTGCACCTCCGTCAATGATGCCGTGCTCCACGGGCGGCCCTACGACTACACGCTCGCCGACGGTGATCTGCTCTCGCTCGACCTTGCCGTCTCCAAGCGCGGAGTTGCCGCTGACTCTGCCATCAGCTTCGTCGTGGGCAAGGCCCAGCCTGCGGAGAGCATCGCGATGATCGGGACAACCGAAAGCGCACTGGCCGCGGGGATCGCCGCCGCCAAGCCCGGGGCCCGTATTGGCGACATCTCACACGCCATCGGTACCGTTCTCAGCCAGGCCGGATACGAGATCAACACCGAATTCGGAGGGCACGGCATCGGGTCGACGATGCACCAGGACCCGCACGTCGCGAACACCGGACGGCCCGGCCGTGGATACAAGCTGCGCCCCGGGCTGCTGCTGGCGCTGGAGCCGTGGGTCATGGCGGACAACGCCACACTCGTCACCGACGCCGACGGGTGGACACTCCGAAGCGCGACGGGCTGCCGGACGGCGCACAGTGAGCACACGATCGCCATCACCGAGGACGGAGCCAGAATCCTCACCTTGCCGAAGCCGTGATGGTGGGCGGCGTTCACCGCCACTTCGGCAGCCTGTGCGAAGTGGTCCGCGGCATTCTCGCCTTTGTGTTGGGTTCCGCCCCTCGCCGGCGCGGATGGCAACTCGATCGCCAAACGGTTGAAGAACTACGGGTACTTCACCAGCCACCGACTCGTAGTCGACACCGGCACCCTTGGGGTGTCGTGGTCGGCTGACTGCCAACTGATCGCGAAAATTTCAATGGGTGCCTGGCCGGAGCCGTACTCGAAAACAGCGGTGCTTCCTCCTTGAGCGGGTGTGGCGGACTTATTTCGACGCCCGCCACACCCGGAGTTCCCTGACGGGCTTCCGCCCCTTTACCTGCCGAGATCACTGCTGGTTCAAGGCGGCTCTCAGGTAAGCGATCAGATCACCGGTCGGTACTTCAACCCAGGTGGACCCGGGAACCCCCGCACGAGAAACCACCTCGTAACGTTCCCGGTCCCACTCATGTACTAGGACCTGACGGCTCGTTCCGTCCATTGGATCAACTCGCAGGCGGACAGCGCCATGTGTGATCGATGGGAAGGCATTCTGCAGTTCCTCATCCGCGTGGAGGCGGCGCAGAAGGTTCCACTGCCTTTGGTGAAAGCTCGACGACAGGAGATCGGACCACTGTAAAGAGGTTGGCTCGCCAGTTTCGATCGCCCTAGCGAATTCACCGAGGTCCATGAAGTCGAATCTCGCTTCCAGCTCGTCGAGCGGCATGTCTTCCCGCCATGCGGCAACCGCCTCCACGAGCAGCTCAAGATCGTCTGTTGAGCCGATATCCCAACTGAACCCCGGAGTGCCCCAAGTGGCCCCGGGAACCAGGAGGCGCACTCGGAACAGACGCTGCTCGGCCTCGGAGCAAACTGACACGAACCCCCTGGAGGTTTCGATGCTGATCGGGTCGGTATCCCAAGACAAAACCCCGAGGTCGTATCCGCGCAGCTTTGCTGCTTCTCTTATAGCTGACCCCAGTCCGCCCGAAGCGGTAATGTCCGGGTGCGGGTCTTTCGAGTGGGGATTCATAGTCCATTCCTCAGCAGTGGCAGTATCCGATGATTGATCCTTTCACTGGCGATAGATCCCCCTTCAGGATGGATAGGTCCGGCATATCTGTCAGGGGGTCCAGTCGCATGGCTCCGTCCGGACCCGACGGTGAGTAGAACTTGACCGAATCCCAGGGTCGTTGTCCATTGGTAAGAGCCCGAGCGATCATGGACATCTCGTAGTCCGTAGCAGGTCCAGCTGAGCCAGCCCTTAGGCCGCGCTGGGCAGCTTCCATAAATCCTCCAAGCTTGTTCAGCCCTGTCATGTTCACGTGTAGCGTCACGCTTGGGTCGGCGATGGCCATTTCTGCGATCCGGGCGAAGTCCTTTGGGGAAACGGAAGAGAAGGTGACGAATTTGTTCTCCCCGGCCCACTTGTCGAGCTTGCCGTTATTTTGCCACCCCAAAGCCACTTTGCAGTTGTGGACGAGGATGGGAGTGGTCCCCGCCAGTACGTAGAAGGTGTGCAGGTCGTCGACCGTGAGGTCGTACACCACGCGCGGAGTCAGGCCCGAGCGGTCGTGGAGGGCGGCCACCGCGTGGACGGAGCCGTCCGCCGTGCGCAGATGGTCACCGACGCGCAGGTCGGAGACCAGCGTCCAACCCCGTTTCGCCACGTAGAACTTGTGGCCGGCGGTGCTGGTGAGATTCCCTCCATCGGCAACGGTTATGTCCACCAATCGCTGGGTGTCGTGCTTGAAGGTGTCAGTCACTTGCCGGGGCTGCAACTGGCTGGAGGACGGATCCGTGGCCTTGACGATGTCTCCCACCCTCACTTGGCTGATAGGCCGGTGTGAACCGTCTGCCATCAGCACCTGGGTTGTGGCAGGGAAGCTGTTCGCCTTGCAGGCGGTGTACAGGTCTTCGTAGGCCTTGAGGGTGTTGTCGAGTTTGGCGAGAGTCGCTGGGTCCAAGTTAAGGGCCTTGAGGGCCTTGAACGCGTCGCGGATCCCGACACCCGTCTTCATAGCGGCATCCAGAGCGCGGACCCCGTCGAAGACCTTCTCGAACGCCGTACTGGGGATGAAGTTGCTCAGCGCCCAGGCGCAGCCACTGACGCTGCCGTGCCAACAGTCGACGAAGTCCTGAACCAGGGCCGCCTTGATGACCTGGTAGGTGAGGCTCTGCTGGATGAGTTCGAGCTTGGAGAAGTATCGCGTGACGTCCTTCTTCAAACCGTGGATGCGCTTACTCTCGATGAGCAGCGTGTCCTGCGACCGACAGCCACCGGCGCTGGCTGTCGTGTCAGGATTGGTACAGAGGAAGAAGTCGACCATCGCGCTGAAGGTGACCGTGAACGTGGTGGTGCAGCCTTCGAAGCCGATCGTGATCTCGCAGGGGTCGTGCTGTTTGGCATCGGTGATCTCGATGCTGTCCTCGTCGACGACGTACCACGTGCCGCCGACTCCAGTACCCGCACCTGTCGAGACCTGCTTGTTCGCGGCGTTGCGTTCCGCTTTCTCGGCCGCTTCCTGGGCGTCCTTGGCGTACTTGGCGGCGTCCTTCGCGGCCTGTTCGGCTTCGGTCGCTGCGGTGTCGGCGCGGTCGGCTGCTGCGCGTGCGTCCTTGGCGTCCTGTTCCGCGAGTGCTGCTGCGGTGCGGGCGGCCTCCGCGTCGAGTGCTGCCTGGTCGGCCGAGTCGCGGGCGTCTTTGGCGTAGCCCTCGGCGCGGCCTGCTGCCTTGTCGGCGGCGGTTGCGTCGATGGTGGCCTGGTTGTCGTAGGCGACGGTTCGGGCCAGTGACGCGGTGGCCTTGGATGCCGCGGTGGCTGCGTCGGCTGCGTAGCCGAGGGCTTCCTTGGCGTAGGTGCGGGCGTCGGCTGCGTATCCGGCGGCGTTGGCGGCGGACTGGTAGGCGGCCTTGGTGTCAGCCCCTGCCTGGTCGGCGAGGGCCTTGGCGGCGGCTGCTTCCTCCAGGGCGTTCTTGGCGTGGGCGTCGGCGACGGCCTTCTGCTGTTCGGCGATCGTCTTGGACGCCTGCCCGGTCAGCACGACCAGGCCGGCGGCCGAGTCGGTGGTGACGTAGGGGGAGCCCAGCTGGATGGCGTCGTTGGCGGGCTTGGCGACCTGTGCGGCTGCGTTGCCCGCGTCCTGGGCTGCCTGGGCGGTGACGTGGGCGAAGCCCGCGGCCTTCGCGGAGGCGGCGAGGGCCTTGGCTGCTTCCTTGTTCGCCGTGTCCGCTTGGGTCTTGGCGGTCTTGGCCTGTGCTTCGGCTTCGTCGGCCAGCTTGACGGCTGTCCTGGCCTCGGACGCGGCGTGCCTGGATGCCTCGATCGCGTCGGCCGCGGCGCTGGTGGCGGTCTTCACCGCGGCATCGGCCTTCAGCTTTGCCGCCTGTGCTCCGTCGGCGTCGGAGCGGGCGCGCTTGGCGGCTGCTTCGGCGCGGGTGGCCGCGGCGTCCGCGTCGGCGGCTGCCTCGGTTGCGGCGTCGGCCTCGGAGCGGGCTTTCCCGGCTGCTGTCTCGGCGTCGTCGGCGTGCTTGTCGGCTTCATTGGCAGCGGTACGGGCGGCGTCCGCCGCGTCGCCCGCGTCGAGGGAGTCGGCGTAGGCGCCCTTGGCGTCGGCCTTGGCGCGGGCGGCGTTCGCCTTCTCCTCGGCGTCCCACGCATCGTCCCGCTTGGCCTTCGCGGCATTGCTCGCCTTGACCGCGGCGTCCCGCTTCTCGCTCGCGGTGGCCTCGGAGGCTTCGGCCTTGTCCTTGGCGCCCTTCGCCTTGGTGGCCTCACCCTCCGCGTTCTTCTTGTGCTGTGCGGCCTCGGCCTGCTTCGCGGCGGCGGTCTCCTTCTCCGCCTTGGCCGTCTTCTCCTCGGCCTCGGCGGCGAGCCGCTTCGCATGCGCCTGGGCGGCCGCCGTCTTGGCGTCGCTCTCGGCCTTCAGGGATGCGGCGAGCTTGGCCTCGGCCTCCTCCTTGTCCTTCTTCGCGTTGTCCCGGTGCACCTTGGCCGCATCCGCTGCGGCCTTCGCCTGCAACTCCGCACTGTGCGCGGCTTCCTTACGGAACTCCGTCTTCACCTGCGCGGCCTGCGCCAGCGCCCGCTGCGCGATGGTCTCGCTGTCCCCACCGGAGGCGCGGGTCGCGGCCTCGGCGGTCTCGCCGGCCTTCACCATCGCTGTCAGCGCGGCTGATGCCCCCTGGGTGACCTGTGCCTTCTGCTGACCGACCAGCAGACCGCGGCCCCGGGGCGCGCCGTTCTTGTCTGCTACGGCGTACGCGGCGGTCTCGGCGGTGTCCGAGTCGGTCGCGGCCTTCTTCGCCGCAGTGGCCTGGGTCTTCAGGGAGGCGAGCTGCTTCTTCGCGGCTGCCTGGGCGTCGGTGACGCCCTTCTTCGCCTGGTCGAACTGCGCCTTCGCGAGAACCTCACCGTCGTGCCCGGACGGCTTGATGTCGAACTGCTGCGCAGCGGTGTTGTTGCACGTGTACAGCTGCGCGTTGAGACCCTTGTCGAAGGTGTGCAGGTCCAGGCACTTGCCGGTGCCCACGTTCTTCAGACTCGTGGTGGCCCGGAGGTTGTACTCCCAGGTCTGCGCCGGGTTGCTGTGGCAGCCCCAGATCTGGATCTTCGTGCCGTTGACCGCGGCGTTCCCGTTCACGTCAAGGCACTTCATGGAATTCACGTTCCGCAGGTGAGAACCGTTGCCGTCGACGTAGACCTGCCACGCCTGCGCCGCGGAACCATTGCACGTGTACACCTGGACCGGAGTGCCATCGGTCTTCGCTGCGCTCTGTACGTCCAGACACTTGCCGTTCGCCGCGTGCACCTCGATCACGGCCGGCGCGTCACCGATCCACCCGGCACCGCCCGCCGACCAGAAGTCCTGCCAGCGGGCAAGATGGTCGGCGATCCACGACTGGCCCAGCAGCTCGCCGAGCGCCTTGGCCCCGGAAGCGAGAGCCTGCGTGGCCGTGGTGTTCGCGTCCAGGATCTGGTTGCGCTGCACCTGCTGGGAGGCGATCTCCTGCTGCCACTCCGTGGCTGCGGTAGCCGATATACCGCCGAGTACCTGGTCCGGGTCGATCGGGTCACGCCACGCACATCCGGCGAAACGGGACTTCAGGTCCTCGACCGCGATCCGGTACTCCGCCGTGCCCGGCTGCGGAGCCGTGTGCGGGAAACCGCCGGACGAAAGGAAGATACGGGCGTTGTCCGCGCCCGCGTTCTCCCCAGGCCCCCCGTGCAGCCAGTCGAATGCATCGTGTTCGGCGACCGCACGGTTCCACTCGTCACCCGACAGGCCCGTCGGGTCAGGGTCCTTGCCGTAGAGAGGTGTGCCCACCGCGTCCAAGGCCTTCAGCGTCTTCGCATCAGCCTCGGGGGTGGCGTCCTCGTAGAAGTCGTCCTCGTTTTTCCAGAAGCGGTCGGCGACCCACTGGCCCAGACCCGTCTGGGAGTAGAAGTCTTCTCTCTCATCTCCTGGATACCCCGGAGGCCAGCGGAAGTCAGTGTCGGTGAAGCTGTCCGGGGGAGTCAGTCCGGTGAGCGGCTTCTGCCACGCGGCCCGGCGGGCATCAAGGGCATGCAGTTCCTTGAGCGCCGCATCCCGGTCCGCCGTGTAGGCGGCGTCGAGCGGACTCTTCTGCCAGTACTCCCGGTCAGCCAGTACATGGAGCTGCTCGGGGGTCTGGTTGAGGCCCCCTTGCGCGGTCCTGGCCATCGACGTACCGCCCAGCCGCAGCACATCTCCCATCAGGCACTGGTCCTGCCGCAGTTGTTCGGCCGCGGTATCGGTGAACCAGTCGTACGAATTACTCGCCGACTCGGTACTCCGTCCGAGATCAAGCAGTTCGGGCCGTACGGTCAGCCCGCCGAGAACGGCCAGGGCGGCCACGGACGTGACAACGGGGGTCAGGATCCCGGATCTTCGAAATCCGGGCATACGGAACCACGGTCTGGGGCGCAACGGAGTATCCCTTCTCAAGGTGAAGGGCACGCCGAAGGAGAACAGAACGGACCGCCGGAAAGGAACGAGCCGTCAGGTGCTGTGCGGCACCCCCCGGCATGCCAGTCCGGTCGACGCCGCCGGCGGGGTGCGGTCAAGATCCTCACCGTGGCGCGGCACGCACCATAGGCACAGGCCAACGGGGTGTTACAAGAGACGACTGTGGCGTTGACTTGAACACAACGGCGACGATCCGGGCCTGTGTGAGCGGGTAACTCCCGTGCGTGTTGCGCGGATTACCTGTGAGGAATATGTGAAGAGTGTGTGAGGTGAATGCCTGGCTCAGGGGTGGAATTGGCTGAAAAGCGATCCCGTCCTCGCAACGCCCCCCGGGTGGCCCCGCCCTACCCCGCCAGCAGCCCCGAACTCACCCACAACCTCCGCCCCGCCCCCCGCAGTACCCCGATGTCGTCCAGGAAGTCAGTCAGGCGCCTGGCGCCGTTCTGCATGACCTCCGCGCGGTGGCCGCTGGCCTTCACCTGGGCGACGGCCTCGCGGCGGTCCAGGCCGGTGTTCGTGTACACCTGCGGGTTGATGAAGCAGGTGGAGAAGACCCGCGCCGCCTCACCGCAGCTCAGCCGGGTGAGGTGCTGTTCCCAGCGGGGTGCGGTCACCATCTGGCGGCGCAACTCCTCGCGGGCGTAACGGACATGGCGCGCTTCCTCGACCACATGGATGCGGGTCACGCCGCGCACCAGGGTCTGGACGCGCTCGTCCGGGAAGGTCAGCCGCTGCATGTAGTCGAGAATCTCCTCGCCCAGCAGGGTCGCCGCGAAGGAGCCCGGGGTGGTCGAGGCGGTCTTCAGGATCCGGGCCAGGTTGTGGTAGATCCGCGGGACCGGGTACGCCGGGGCCCCGCCCTTCTCGATCATCCTGGCGAACATCATCGAGTGCCGGCACTCGTCGGCTATCTCGGTGAGGGCGTACCGCACATGCTTGCTGGTCACCGACTTGTCGTAGATGTGCCGTACGAGCAGCTGCATCAGGATGATCTCGAACCAGATGCCGAGTGAGGCGAGCGACGCCGCCTCGTGCCGGGCCAGGTCCATCCGCTGGTCCTCGGACATTCTCCGCCAGAGCGGGGTGTCGTAGAGCGAGACCAGCTCGGGCGGCCAGAACCACTTGCCGTCCTCGGGCGGTGCCACCCAGTCCAGTTCCCTGTCCGGGTCGAACGAGTGCCTGGCGGACGATTCGAGGAGCCGCGCGGCCACTTGTTCGCGGTCCCTGAGCAGGCCGAGGGCGTCACGGAGCACTTCGTGTTCGGTCGCTGACGTCATCTCTGGGGCACCTCGCGCTTGGGGTTACCGGTGGTCACCCCTTATGAGACTGCTTGTCAGTAAGCTGCGTCAATCCCTCGTGCGTGACTTGTGCGCGACTTGTTGACCCGGCGTCTACCAACGTGTGAGCCTGCCAGGTATGTCGACGCATGAGCTCTACACCAAGGGACCGTCCGAGCCCAACTGGCAGATACCGGCGTCGGGTTCGGCCCGGTTCAGCTGGGAGTACGACGAAGGGCGCGACCGTCTTCTCGCCCTGTACCAGAAGGGCAAGGACAAGCAGTGGGACGGTGCGAAGCGCATCGACTGGTCGCTCGAAGTGGACCCGTACGATCCGCTCGGTACGCCCGACGAGGCGATGACCCTCTACGGCACACCCCACTGGGCGAAGATGACCGACCGCGACCGGGGCGAGCTGCGCAAGCACTACACGTCCTGGCAGTTCAGCCAGTTCCTCCACGGTGAGCAGGGCGCGATGGTGTGCGCCGCCCGGATCGTGGAGTCGGCCCCGGACATGGACGCCAAGTTCTACTCGGCCACCCAGACGATGGACGAGGCCCGGCACGCCGAGATATACGGCCGTTTCCTGCACGAGAAGATCGGGATGCTCTACCCGATCAACGACAACCTCCAGGCCCTGCTCGGCGACACCCTGCGCGACTCCCGCTGGGACATGCCCTATCTGGGGATGCAGGTCCTCATCGAGGGCCTGGCGCTCGCCGCGTTCGGCATGATCCGCGACACCACCGACAAGCCGCTGCCCAAGCAGATACTCGCGTACGTCATGCAGGACGAGGCCCGCCATGTGGCCTTCGGGCGGATGGCGCTGCGCGACTACTACAAGCAGCTCACCGACGCGGAACTGCGGGAGCGCGAGGAGTTCGTCATCGAGGGCTGCTATCTGATGCGCGACCGGCTGCGCGGCGTGGAGGTCCTGGAGAACTTCGGCATCGCGCGCAAGGAGGCCGAACAGCTCTCGGAGCAGTCCGAATTCCTCACGCTCTTCCGGCAGTTGCTCTTCAGCCGGATCGTCCCCTGCGTCAAGGACATCGGCCTGTGGGGCAAGCGGCTGCAGCAGGCGTATGTGGACATGGGCGTCTTCGAGATGGGCAACTCGAATCTGGACCTGCTGATGTCCCAGGACGAGGAGATCGCGGAGCAGCTCGACCGGGAGCGGTTCGCGCAGGAGGAGCAGGAGCGGGTCTCCGAGGTGGAGTCGGCGATAGCTGAAGGCGCCTCACACGCGTGAAGCGCGTTCCTTCCGTGGCCACCCGCCCGCTTACGGGCCCGGACCCTCCATGCCGTCCATGCCCTCCAGGTCATCCAGATCGTCCAGGTCGTCCAGATCAAGAGTCCACTGCTTCGGGGGCGGCCCGGTGAGCAGCTGCTCGGCCCAGATGATCTTCCCCTGTGGCGGATACCTGGTACCCCAGCGCTCCGCGAACTGCGCGACGAGATAGAGCCCGCGCCCGCCCTCGTCCATCGCCGCCGCCCGTTTCAGATGCGGGGATGTGCTGCTGCTGTCCGCCACCTCACAGGTCAGGGTCGCGCTGTGGAGCAGCCGCACCCGGATCGGCGCGGTGCCGTAACGGACCGCGTTGGTGAGCAGCTCGCTCAGGATGAGTTCGGTGTTGAACGCGATCTCGTCCAGGCCCCATTCGCCGAGTCTGCGGGCGGCCTGGGACCGTACGGTGGCCACGGCCGCCGGATCGGCGTCCAGCTCCCAGTCCGCGACGGACGAAGGTTCGAGCAGCCGGGTCCTGGCCACCAGGAGGGCCACATCGTCCTCCCGGTGCGAGGGCGACAGCGCATCGAACACGCTCCGGCACATCTCCTGCGGGTCCGTGTCCCGGCCGGCCTGTTCCGCCAGGGTGGTGCGCAGCAGCTCCAGGCCCGCATCGATGTCCCGGCCGCGCTCCTCCACCAGGCCGTCGGTGTAGAGCACCAGGCTGGTGCCGGCGGCGAGTTCGAGCACCACCGTCTCGAAGGGCAGGCTGGCGGTGCCCAGGGGCGGCCCCGCGGGCACGTCGGGGAACCGGACCGTCCCGCCGGGATCGACGAGCGCCGGGCCGAGGTGCCCGGCGCTGGCCACCGTGCAGCGGCCGGAAACGGATTCGTAGATCGCGTACATGCAGGTGGCGCCGGACACGGTGGTGCCGTTGCCCAGCGAGCTGTTGCCCTCGTCCATGGTGAGGACCAGATCGTTGAGGTGGCCCAGGATCTCGTCGGGGGAGAGGTCCAGCGACGAGAAGTTGTGGACAGCCGTACGGAGCCGGCCCATGGTCACCGCCGCGTGCAGACCGTGGCCCACGACATCGCCGATGACCAGCGCGACCCGGGCGCCGGGCAGCGGGATGACGTCGTACCAGTCCCCGCCCACCCCGGCACGGGCGGGGACATAGCGGTGCGCCACGTCCAGGGCCCGGTTCTGCGGCAGCTCGTGGGGGAGCAGGCTCTGCTGGAGGGTGACCGCCGTGGTGTGCTCCCGGGTGAACCGGCGGGCGTTGTCGACGCTCAGCGCGGCCCGCAGGGCCAGCTCCTCGGCGAAGGACAGATCGTCCGCCTCGTACGGGTCGCGCTCCAGGGCGCGCCAGAAGGCCACAAGCCCCAGCACGACCCCCCGTGCCGTCAGCGGCATCCGGATCAGCGACCCGAACCCCTCCTCCACGGCCCGCAGCCCGCCGGCCGGGTCCTGGGCCCGCCAGTCGTACGTACCGGAGAGATCAGCCTCAAGGGTCGGCTCGCCCGCGGCCAGGTACTGCGCCAGCGGGGTGCCCGGCTCGACGTCGATCCGGGTGCCGGGCGGGTCCAGCGCCGCGCTGCCCCGGACGCCCCGCACGGCGGCCCGCCGCATCGAGGTGAAGGCGCCGCCCGGCTCCCCGCCGGACAGCACGGGCTCCGTCAGATCCACCGTGACGAAGTCGGCGAACCGGGGTACGGCCACCTCCGCCAGCTCCTCGGCGGTCCGTACGGCATCCAGCGAGGTCCCCACCCGCCCGCTGGCGTCGTACAGCAACTGCAGCCGTTCCCGCGCCACTTCGGCGCGTCCGGTCAGGGCGCGCAGCTCGGTGGTGTCCCGCAGGGTCACCACTCTGCTGCCGAGTCCGGCCCGGGTCGGGGTGAGCCGCAGGTTGACCGCGAGGAGCCGGTCCCCGCTGAGGTGCACGACGTCGGTCACCGGCTCCCCCTGGCTCAGCAGCCGCTCGGTGGCCGGGGCGAGGCCGAGGTCCGCGACCCGGCCCAGTTCGGCATCGGGGGGCAGGGCGAGCAGCCGGCGCGCCTCGTCGTTGGCCAGCAGGACCTGGCCGTCGCTGCCGACGATGAGCACACCCTCGCGCACCGCGTGCAGAACGGCGTCGTTGTGCTCGTACATCCGGGTCATCTCGGCAGGTCCCAGGCCGTGGGTCTGGCGGCCGAGGCGGCGGCTGACCAGGGCCGCCCCGGCGGTGGCCAGGGCGAGCGCGGCGGCGGCGGTGCCGAGCAGGAGCGGCAGTCTCCTGCTGACGAGATCCGAGACGTTGCTGATCTCGATCCCGGCCGCGACCAGGCCGACCACCCGGCCGTGCGCGTCGGTCACGGGGGCCAGGGCTCGCACGGCGTCGGACGGCTCCCCGCTGAAGATCTCGGTGAAGGAGTGTCCCGCGAGCGCCTTGCTCAGATCGCCCATGGACCGCTTGCCGATCAGTGAGCGCTGTGGGTCCGTGATGCGGATGCCACGGGTGTCCGTCACGGTGATGAAGTCGACGTCGGCCCCCTTGCGCGCGGCCTCCGCCAGCGGCTGCAGGACGGCCGTCGGATCGCGGGAGCGCAGCGCCTGTGGCAGGCCGGGCCCGTGGGCGAACGCCTCGGCTGCGGCCAGTGAGCGGCTCCGGGCCGCGTTCTCGCTGTCGGACCTGGACTGCACCACCAGCACGGCCGCCGCCGCGATGACCAGCAGGACGATCAGCACCACCTGCATGGCGAACACCTGCATGGCGAGACTCCGGCGCAGCCCCCAGCGGGACGGGTGCGGCACGGGGCTCCGGCGGTGTGCGGTCACTCTCGTTTCATAGCATTGTTCCTTTACCGGGGCGAAGCGGACCAGCCGCCGCCGTCCATGACCGCCCCGGCCCCGGAACCCCCTCGGCGGCCCGCGCCATCTCCACCAGGGACGCGTCCTGCCCGTGCGCGGCGACGAGCTGGAGCCCCACCGGGCACCCGTCCGGGTCGAACCCGGCGGGGATACTCGCCGCCGGATGGCCGCTGAGGTTGAAAGCCCAGGTCAGCGAGGTCGAGTACTGCTCGCCCGGCCCTTCGTGGCCATGCGGCCGGTTCGGGGTCACCGGTGTCAGCAGCAACGGCGTACGGGCGAAGAGCGACGCCAGCCGGTGGTCGTTCTCCGCGCGGACCGCTCCCGCCAGGTCCGGCTGCCCGCCGCGCACCGCCAGCCAGGCGTCGCAGGGGTCGAGCAGGTCGTACGAGGTGGCGACGAGGCGTACGAGACCGGCTGCCACCAGCCGCTCCACCGCCCGCCGGGCGACCCGTTCCACCTCGTCGTCCACGACGGCGAAGCCCAGGTCGGGCGACCAGACGGCGGGCAGCGGGAACTCCGGCGGGGACGGTTCGTACCGGCCCGTCACCGCCCGCAGATACGCCGCGGCCCCGGCGGCGTCGGCGGCCAGCACACCGGCCGACGCCAGTCCGGTCGGGTCGGGCGACGGCAGCAGCCCGGCCGTCGTCCGGAGGCCCAGCACCCCGCACCACGCGGCCGGTATCCGTACCGACCCCGCGCCGTCGCTTCCGGTGGCCAGCGGGACCATCCCGGTGGCCACCGCCACCGCCGAACCGGCCGACGAGCCGCCGGGGTGCGGTCCGGGCGCCAGGGATTGAGGGTGCGGCCGTGTGCGCCGAGACCCCAGGTCTGCCAGTGGGTCCCGGGGCCCGGTACCGCCGTGGAGCCGACCGGCACGGCGCCCGCGGCCCGCAGCCGCCCGGCCGCGTATCCGCGGATACCGGAGGGACCCTTCACCGCGAACGGCACCCCGGACAGCGGAAGCCCGCCGGCCGTGGAGCGGCCCGGGGGGTCCGCTGACCGGTGTTGGCTGCCCGTGGACCTGTCCGGGATGTCTGCGGACCGGTCCCGCACGTGGCCGCCCGGCGCACTGTCCGGCGCTCCGCCCGGCGCTCCGTCCGGCCAGACCTCGGTGAAGGCGCTCAGTGCCGGGTCGAGCCGGCCGATCCGTCCGAGCGCCTCCGCCACCGCCGCATTGCCGGGTACCCCACTCCGCCCCGTCACCCTCATGCCCTCACTCCGTCCCGGTGTCCCGCCGGCAGTGCTGCAACGCCGCCCCGTCAGTGCTGCAACGCCGCCCGCATGACCGCCCGTGCGATCGGAGCCGCGAAGCCGCCGCCCGTGATGTCGGCGCGGTGGGCCGACGCGTCCTCGACGACCACGGCCACCGCGACCGCGGGCCGGCTCGCGCCGTCCGCCTTCGCCCAGGAGATGAACCAGGCGTACGGCGTACCGGCGTTGCCCACTCCGTTCTGCGCGGTACCGGTCTTGCCGCCCACCGTCGCGCCCGGGATCGCCGCGTTGGACCCGGTGCCCTGCGTCACGACATCGACCATCATCTGCTGGAGCTGGACCGCCGTCGACGCGTCCATCGCCCGGCGGTACGACTTCGGGCCGGTGCGGCTGACGACCCGGCCGCCCCTGGCCCGGGTCTCGTCCACCAGATGCGGGTACATCAGCTCACCGCCGTTCGCCACGGCGGCCGAGACCATCGCCATCTGCAGCGGTGTCGCCGAGGTGTTGAACTGCCCGATGGACGAGAGCGCCAGCTGGTCCTCGCTCATATCGGTGTCGAAGTTGCTCCTCGCCACCCCGGACGGAATCCTCAGCCCGGCGTCGTTGAAGCCGAACTTCCCGACCGCCTTGTCCATCCCGTCCAGCCCGACCTTGACGCCCAGGTTGGCCATCACGGTGTTGCACGAGACCTCGATGGCGTACGCGAGTGAGGCGTCGCCGCATCCGCTCGCCTCGTTCGGCAGGACCGTCGTGGTGTGGGGCAGGGTGTACGGGTCGGGGGTGTCGGTGTCCGCGTTCACGTCGGTGACCGCACCCGAGTCGAGGGCGGCCGCGGCCGTCACGATCTTGAAGGTCGAACCGGGCGGATACGTCTGCCGGATGGCCCGGTTGAGCATCGGCTGGGTCGAGGAGGCGTTCAGCCGCGACCAGGCACCCGTGACCGAAGGGCCGGTCCCCGACAGGACCCCGGGATCGTACGAAGGGCTGCTGACCAGCGCCAGGATCTTCCCGGTCGAGGGCTCGACGGCGGCGACCGCGCCGCGCCTGCGGCCGAGACCGTTGTACGCGGCCTCCTGCACCGGGGCCTTGATGGTGGTGGCCACACTGCCGCCCGGCTGCTGGGCGCGGGTCAGCTCGTTCCACAGCGGGAAGGGGGTGAGCATCGGGTCGGTGCCGGAGAGGATGCCGTCCTCGGCGTTCTCGATCAGGGTGGTGCCATAGGTCTGCGAGGCGTAACCGGTGACCGGCGCGTACAGCGGACCCTCGCGGTACGTGCGCTCGTACCGCAGCTGTTCGCCGGTGTCCTTCGACCCGGTGACACTGTGCCCGCCGACCAGGATGTTGCCGCGCGGCTGGTGGTAACGGGTGATGGTCAGGCGGCGGTTGGCCTGGTTCTTGTCCAGTGAGTCCGCCTGGAACACCTGGATCCGCGCGGCGTTGGCCAGCAGGGCGACCAGGAGCAGCAGACAGCAGGCGGCGGCGCGCCGGATGTAGCGGATCACGGTTCGTCCTCCACGATCGGCGCGATGATGCCGGTCTCCGGGAACCCGGCCCTCACCAGACCGGGGTCGGGTCTGCGTGCGGAGTCGCTGATCCGGATGAGCAGCGCCACGATCACCCAGTTGGTGACGAGCGAAGAGCCGCCCTGGGCGAGGAAGGGCATCGCCATACCGGTCAGTGGGATCAGCCCCATCACCCCGCCCGCGATCACGAACACCTGGATCGCCAGGATGGAGGAGAGGCCGATCGCGAGCAGCCGCCCGAAGGAGTCGCGGAGCGCCAGTCCGGCGCGGTAGCCGCGCGCCACCACCAGGGTGTACAGCAGGAAGACCGCGGAGAGTCCGGCGAGCCCCAGCTCCTCGCCCGCCGTCGCCAGGATGAAGTCGGACTTCACGGCGAAGCCGATGAGGATCGAGTGGCCGAGCCCGAGGCCCGTCCCGAGGACACCGCCCGCGGCGAAGGAGAAGAGCGACTGGGCGAGCTGGTTGGCGCCCCGGCCCGCGTCGATGGAGGCGAAGGGGTGCAGCCAGTCCTCGACCCGGCCGCGGATATGGGGTTCGAGGCTGCCGACGACAAACGCCCCGAAGGCGGCCATCACCATGCCGATGGCGATCCAGCTGAGCCGCCCCGTCGCCACGTACAGCATGATCACGAAGAGTCCGAAGAAGAGCAGCGAGGTCCCGAGGTCGCGCTCCAGGACGAGGACGCCCACGCTGATCAGCCAGATCGCCAGCACCGGCGCCAGCACCCGCATGGTGGGCAGTTGGAGCCGCCAGATCCTGCGGCCGGTGTAGGAGAGCGCGTTGCGGTTGGCGGCGAGGTACGAGGC
This sequence comes from Streptomyces sp. NPDC059398, assembly GCF_042751845.1. Classification (NCBI taxonomy): domain Bacteria; kingdom Bacillati; phylum Actinomycetota; class Actinomycetes; order Kitasatosporales; family Streptomycetaceae; genus Streptomyces; species Streptomyces sp. NPDC059398. Next base: position 57,127 of record NZ_JBHYWP010000001.1, read on the forward strand.
GAAGAAGACCGCGAGCAGGATCTTGGCGAACTCCCCCGGCTGGATGGAGAAACCGCCCACCCGGATCCAGATCTTCGCGCCGTTCACCGCGGGGAAGAAGATCGGGATGATCATCAGGACCAGGGCGGCGGCGACCGAGAGATAGGTGTACTGCTGGAGGATCCGGTGGTCGCGCAGGAAGAGCACGAAGCAGATGAAGAGGGCCACCGCGAGCGTGGACCAGATCAGCTGGGTGGGGGCCGCGCTGTCGCCCGGGGTCTCCAGGTCGAGGCGGTAGATCAGGACGAGCCCGATGCCGTTGAGCAGTACGGCGATCGGCAGCAGCAGCGGGTCCGCGTACGGGGCGCGGAAGCGGACGGCGAGATGGGCGAGGAGAGCCAGCAGACCGAGCCCCGCACCGTAGTTCAGGGTGTCCGCCGGTACGGCGTCGTGCTTCGCGAGTCCGACGTTCATGTAACCGTAGACGGAGATCAGTACGGCGCCGATGAGCAGCACCAGCTCGACGCCCCGACGCTTCGGCAGACGTAGTTCGGGCGGGGGAGCGTCCGCCGTCGTTGCGGTCATGCCAGGAAACGTAGCAAGACGGGTGACGCTATGTCCGTCAATGTCACAGTGCGCCGATGGGGAGCCGGTGGAGCGCGGGGGCGGCGGGAGTCACCGGATCACCGCCGGGCGGCCCTGCGATGACGCGGTATCAGCGCGACCCGGACCGGTGCCGCCGCCTGGACCGGTACCGCTGCCCTGACCGTCTCGGCCGACCGCACCGGCCGGCGGCGCGGCTCACTGCTGGTACGGGTTCTGCCCCTGCTGCTGCGCCGCGGGCCGGCCGTACCCCTGCTGCGGGCCCTGCGGCTGACCGGCGCTCTGCGCGAGGAGCTGCTCGGCCTGCTCCTTGGTCGTCCGGGTCTCGGTACCGCAGAAGGTGCACTGCGTCGCGTACTTGGTGGAGAACGGGAAGAGCGGCACGAAGAACAGCGTGAACTTCGTGACGCGCTTACGGAGCGTGTGGGCGGCCGGATTGCCGCACTGGCCGCACACCAGCGTCAGTATCGCCAGCTGGTAGAGATAGCCTCTGCTGCCAAAAATGATCATGATGGGTCCCCTCCTGGTCGGTAATAGCGGTACACCGTAACCGGGTTCTTGCCCCCGCGGTGTCCGGGCTGTTCCCATGGCCGGGTGGGGGGACGGTGTCCGGACTGCCCCCCCCCCGGCCGGGGCGGGGTGATGGGGCATGCCGGAACTCAGGGTCACACCGGGGCGGTACCAGGGCAGGACCCGGCTGTACGTCACACTGCCGGAAGGCACGGCCGCCGCCTGGTACGACCGGGAGCCGGGGCGGATCAGCCTGGCGCTTGAGGAGTACCGGGCCGAAGTGCTCGACGCCCTCGCGCCCTATCTGACCGGGCAGCCGGCGGTCGGCCCGCCACCGGTCCCCACCCCTGCCGAACTCGCGCTGCTCACCCTGCATCCCGATGACGACCTCGCACCCAACAGGCCCGGTGAGGCGCTGCATGCCGCCCTGGCCGGGCTCGCCGTCTCCCGCTTCCGGCCTGCCCCACGACGTGCGGCCCTCGCGGCACTCGCCGCCCAGGAGACGCTGGGGGCCGAGCTGGACACGCTGGAGGGGGCGGGGTGGCGGGTGCTGCACTCGGTACCGCTGCCCGGCGGCGGGTGTATCGGCCATCTCCTGATCGGCCCGGCAGGGGTGCTGTCCGTGCGGACCCTGGCGGCCCGGAAGCGAACAGTCCGGATCGCGGATCCCCTGGTCGCCACCGGCCGCACAGAGCCGGAACCACAGCTCCGTCGGGCCCGCCACGAGGCAGAGCGCGCGGCGCTCGCCCTGGCCACGACGGTACGCCCGGTGCTGGGGATCGTCGGGGCGGCGGCGGTACGGGTGGGGCCGATTGCGGGGGATCCCGGCGGGGGCAGGTCCGGTGGAGCCGGTGGTTTCCGTGCGGCGGGTGGGCCCGGTGGGCCCGGTGGCCGGGACGGTACCGGCGGGACCGGCGGGACCGGCGGGACCGGCGAGACCGGTGAGTCCGGTGGGCCTGATGGGTCGCGGGCGGGGCCGGACGGTGTGCGGTTGTTGCGGGGCAGCGGGCAGGTGGGCGTAAGGCTGGTGCGGGACGGCGAGGCGGTCGCGGCGCTGGCCGGGCTCGGCGGCGTACTGAAACCGGCGGACATCGAGTCGCTCTACGCGACGGCCCGCGACCGGAGGACCTGGCTGCGGGTATGAGGGCGGGTACGGCCGGGCCGGCCGGGCGGGATCTGCCGCGCGGCCGCCCGGCTCGCCCCGCGTCAGCGGCAGGCACCCGCCGCGTCGCCGCCCGCAACCCTTGAACTGGCCCGGCGCCGCCCAACCAGCCAACAGACCGCTGGAACCGCCTCCGCTACCCCGTAAGGAACCACGCCATGACCACCCCGCGAACCTTCCCCCTGGAGCTGGAGCCCACCCCGATCCATGTGCCGGACGAGGTCCTCGACGACCTGCGCGCCCGGCTCGCACTGACCCGTCCGCCGCTGGACGAGGGGAACGAGGACTGGTCGTACGGCGTCCCGGACAGCTATCTGCGTGAGCTGGTCGCCCACTGGCGGGACGGCTACGACTGGCGCCAGGCCGAGGTTGCCATCAACGCCTACGAGCACTATCGGGTGAGCGTCGCCGGTGTCCCGGTGCACTTCATGCGCAAGCCCGGCCGCGGCCCTCGCCCGATCCCGCTGATCCTCACCCACGGCTGGCCGTGGACGTTCTGGCACTGGTCGAAGGTGATCGACCCGCTCGCCGACCCGGCAGCCTTCGGCGGGGACCCCGCCGACGCGTTCGACGTGATCGTGCCCTCCCTGCCCGGCTTCGGTTTCCCCGGCCCGCTCAAGGGCTTTCCGGACGTCAATTTCTGGAAAGTCGCCGACCTCTGGCACACCCTGATGACCGAGACCCTGGGATACGGGAAGTACGCCGCCGGAGGCTGCGACATCGGCGGAATCGTCTCCAGCCAGCTCGGCCACAAGTACGCCGACGAGCTGTACGGCATCCACATCGGCTCCGGGCTGCCGCTCGACTTCTTCACGGGCCCCCGCGCCTGGGATTTCGCCCGGAACCGGCCCCTCACCGACGACCAGCCCGCCGACGTCCGCGCCCGGATCATCGAGCTGGACCACCGCTCGGCCTCCCACCTCGCCGTACACATGCTCGACGGCGCCACCCTGGCCCACGGGCTGAGCGACTCACCCGCCGGACTGCTCGCCTGGCTCCTTGAGCGCTGGAACGCCTGGAGCGACAACGGCGGCGACATCGAGTCCGTCTTCTCCAGAGACGATCTGCTCACCCACGCCACGATCTACTGGGTGAACAACTCCATTGCCACGTCCATGCGTTACTACGCCAATGCCAATCGCCATCCCTGGACCCCCGCCCACGACCGCACCCCGATCGTGCAGGCCCCGGTCGGCCTCACCTTCGTCACGTACGAGAACCCGCCCGGTATCCACACCGCCGACGAACGCGTCCGGGCATTCGAGACCGGTCCGCAGGCCGCTTGGTTCAACCACGTCAACGTCAACGCCCACGACCATGGCGGCCACTTCATCCCCTGGGAGAACCCCAACGCCTGGGTGAACGACCTGCGCCGTACCTTGCACGGCCGCAGGCCCTGAATGGCCTGTTGGGGCAGGCGGCCGGGCGGTTCAGGCGCGGGGCAGCGGTCCGGCGTGGTCGTGGTTGATCAGCGGTGCGAGCAGGTCGCCGTGCTGCTGGAGGCGCGGGCCGATGTCGTCGATTCTGAACACCAGGCCGGCGGGGTCCGTGCACCCCTCGACCTCCTCCCAGGTCACCGGCGTGGAGACGGTCGGCTCGGTCCGTGCGCGCAGGGTGTAGGGGGTCGCGGTGGTCTTCGCCGCCGCGTTCTGGCTGTGGTCCACGAAGACCTTGCCCGGCCGCAGCGCCCGCTTCATCCGGTGCAGGGCCAGATCGGGCAGGGCGGCCTCGGCCTCGACGGCCAGGGTCTTGGCGTACGCCGAGACGTCGTCCGAAGGCGCCGGCTCCAGCGCTGCCAGCAGATGGAGGCCCTTGGAGCCCGAGGTCTTCGCGTACGCGGTCAGCCCGTCCGCCGACAGCCGGTCGCGCAGCCAGAGCGCCACCGTGCAGCACTCGGCCACGGTGGCCGGTTCGCCCGGGTCCAGGTCGAGTACGAGGCGGTCGGCGCGGGCGGGGGAGTCGGCCTGCCACTGCGGCGTATGGAACTCGACCACCAGATTGGCCGCCCACATCAGACTCGCCAGGTCCTGCACCAGCACCTGGCGCGCGTCCCTGGTCCTGGAGCGGGGGACCTCCGCCGTGTGCACCCAGGCGGGGGTGCCCGGCGGCACGTTCTTGGTGAAGAACCGCTCGCCGCCGGGACCGTCCGGATACCGCAGGAAGGAGACGGGGCGGCCGTGCAGATGCGGCAGCAGGGCTTCGGCCGTACTGGCGTAGTAGTGCAGGGCCTCACCCTTGGTGGTGCCCGTAGCCGGATAGAGGACCTTGTCGAGGTGGGTGAGCGGCAGACGCCGCCCCTCCACCTCGGTGATCGGCGACATGGGTCGAGAATCCCATGGATGGCCGGCCGGTGGCCCGCGCTGCGCCGGGCGGCGCGGGCGGGGCGCCGACCCGCGCCGGTGCGGTGCGGCCTGGGTGTACCGGTGGCCCGCGCCTGCCGGCCGGCGTCGTCAGCCGAGTGCTTTGGCCAGGGTCCCGGGACCGGGGTGCGTGCCGGCCCAGGCGATGTGACCGTCGGGGCGTACGAGCAGGGTGAGGGTGCGGTCACTCGTCCAGTGCGCGTGGACGAGCGGGACCGGCCCGGTGGGGCCGGGCGCGCCCGGGGGTGTGACCAGGACGAAGGCGCCCTCGCGCAACAGCTCGGGCAGCCGCCCCTCGGCCAGTCGCAGCGCGGGCGCCCGGGTGCCCGTCAGCCGGTGGCTGCCCCGGGGGGCGGGGTACGAGATGCCGATGCCGGAGATCCTCGCGATGGCCTTGTCCGACGCCGGGCGTACGGCGGAGAGCAGACGGGTGAGGGCTGTGCGTGTGGCGCGCTGCCCCGGGGTGCTGGCCATGGCCAGACGGATGATCGCCCCGCTGGTGCGCAGCACCTGGGACCCGACCGGGTGCCGCTCCGTGTGGTAGCTGTCCAGTAGCGCCTCGGGTTCTGCGGAGTGCCCGCGCAGAACGGCCGCGAGCTTCCAGGAGAGGTTCGCGGCGTCCTGGAGGCCGGTGTTCATGCCCTGGCCGCCCGCCGGCGAATGGACATGGGCGGCGTCACCCGCCAGAAAGACCCGGCCGGTGCGGTAGGCGGGCACCTGGCGTTCGTCGCTGTGGAAGCGGGAGAGCCAGCGGGCGCCGTGCATCCCGTAGTCGGTGCCGAGTGCGGTGCGGGCGATCCCGCGGAGCTCGTCGAGCTCCACGGGATCGCTGTCGTCGGTCTGCCGGGTGCGGTCCCAGCCCATGACCCGGTACCAGCCGTCGCCGAACGGCGCGATGAAGGCGAAGGAGTCGCCCACGCCGTTCACCGTGAGCACCTCCGGAGGCGTCCCGGTCAGCCGGACATCGGCCAGGATGATCGACCTGATCACGGACTCGCCGGGGAACGGCAGCCCGAGCGCCCGGCGCACCGAGCTGCGCACCCCGTCCGTCCCCACGAGATACCGGGCCCCGACCGTGGAACCCGCCCCGTCGGTCCCGCGCAGGTCGGCGGTGACCGTCCCGGCGGCGGACTGGCTGAGGCCGACCAGCTCCGTCCCATGGCGGAAGCGCACGCCCGCCTTGAGCGCGCGGTCCTTCAGCAGGCGTTCGACCTCGTACTGCGGGGTAATCAGGACGAACGGGAACCGGCTGCGCAGCCGGGTGAGGTCGAGCGAGACCCGGCCGAAGATCTCCAGCTGGTCCAGGCACGTACCGGTCCTGATCAGGTCATCGGCGAGCCCCCGCGCGTCGAGCAGCTCCAGGGTGCGGGCGTGCACGGCGAAGGCGCGCGTCAGGCTGCTTGTTCCGGGCGGACGCCGCTCGACGACGGTGACCGACAGCCGCTGGGCGGCGAGGTCGCCCGCCAGGAGCAGGCCGGCCGGGCCCGCGCCCACGATCAGTACGTCCGTCGGCAGGTCGCTTGAAGCCTCGGTGGTGTTCGCGTCAGTTGTGTTCGCGCGGTTCGCTCCGGTGCTGGGTGTGTCCGTCATGACAGCCTCCGCATGGGCACATGCCATCGCTTGTTGGCCAACATGCGTTGGTCAACGCTTGTTGGCAAGGCTAGAGCGGGCCGGCCTGGCGTGTCAACGTCTGTTGGCCTACGCTTGTTGGCATGCCTGCCCCCTCCGCCCCGCGCCGTACCGCCGCCACGACCAAGGCGGCGATCCTCGAAGCCGCCCGGGAGCGGTTCGCCAGCGACGGGTACGAACGCGCCACGATCAGGGCCATCGCCCGGGACGCGGGCATCGACCCGTCGATGGTGATGCGCTACTACGGTTCGAAGGAGGGGCTGTTCGCCGCGGCGTCCACGATCGATCTGCGGCTGCCCGGCCGGGGCGCACTGCCCGCCGACCACATCGGCGCGATCCTCGTCGGGCACTTCCTGGACCGCTGGGAGCGGGACGACGTGCTCACGGGCCTGCTCAGAGTCGGCGTCACCCACGAAGCGGGGGCCGAGCGGATGAGGGCCATCTTCGCCGAACAGCTCGGACCGGTCGCCGCCGGCACCTGCCCCGACCCCGCGGACGCCCCGCACCGTGCGGCACTCGTCGCGTCGCAGATCCTGGGCATGGCACTCGCCCGGTACGTCCTCCGCATCGAGCCCGCGGTGGCGATGTCGCGCGACGAGATCGTCGGCTGGCTGGCACCGACGGTCCAGCGCTATCTGACGTCCGAACACCCGTAGCCGGATCCCTCTCCGCGGCCCACCTGCGCAGCTCCCCTCCGCGGCCCATCTCCGCAGCTCCCCTTCGGGGCTCTCCTCCGCGGCTTCTCCTCCGTAGCCCTCCTCGGCGGCGTTACACCGTCGCTCTCCGTCGCTCGCTCTCCGGCGCTCTCCTCCGCGAGCGCCGCGGCCGCATCCACGCGAGACTTGGGTGCCGGACCCGGAGCAAGGCGGGTGCCGGACCCGGAACGAGGTCACCGAACAGGACGGGAGCCATCGTGCGATCCATCTGGAACGGGGCCATCTCCTTCGGCCTGGTCAGCATCCCGATCAAGCTGGTGAACGCCACCGAGAACCACTCCGTCTCCTTCCGGCAGATCCACACCGCCGACGGCGGCCGCATCCGCTACCGCAAGGTCTGCGAGCTGGACGGCGAGGAGCTGACCGCCGACGAGATCGGCAAGGCGTACGAGGCCGACGACGGTTCCATGATCCCGATCACCGATGAGGACCTGGCCGCACTGCCGCTGCCGACCGCGAAGACGATCGACATCGTGGCGTTCGTGCCGCTCGATTCGATCGACCCGTTGCAGATGGGCTCGGCCTACTACCTCGCGGCCGGCGGGGCCACGGCGGCCAAGCCGTACACCCTGCTGCGCGAGGCGCTCAAGCGCAGCCGCCGGGTCGCCATCGCCAAGTTCGCGCTGCGCGGGCGGGAGCGGCTGGGGATGCTACGGGTCGTCGGCGACGCCATCGCGATGCACGGGCTGCTCTGGCCGGACGAGATCAGATCGTACGAAGGGGTCGCCCCGGAGACCCCCGTCACGGTGCGCGATGCCGAACTCGACCTGGCCGACGCCCTGATGGACACCCTGGGCGAGGTCGAGATGGACTCGCTGCACGACGACTACCGGGAGGCCGTCGAGGAGTTGATCGCCGCGAAGACGTCCGGTGGCGAGACGCCCGCCCGGCCCGCGGCGGAGGCCGGTGCGGGCAGAATCATCGACCTGATGTCGGCGCTGGAGAGAAGCGTGCAGGCGGCGAAGGACTCACGCGGCGGGGAGGAAGCGGACGACGGGGAGGACGCCGAGGTCCGGGAGCTGCACCCGGCGCGGAAGCGGAAGGCGGCCACGAAGAGCGGTCGGGGGAGCGGGAGCGGGCAGTCCGGTGCGGCGGCCGCCAAGTCCGCACCGCGGAAGGCCGCTTCGGGCCGGGCGGCCCCCAAGAAGACCGCGGCCAGGAAGACCACCGCGCGCGGGGCGGCGTCGGGCGGCAGCGGCTCATCGGCCAAGGGGGCCGCGGCGAAGGGTTCCACGGCGAAACGGGCCCCGGCCAAGAAGAGTGCCGGGGGCAGGGCATCGGCCGGGAACGGGACGTCGAAGAAGACAGCGGCTGCCAGTGGGTCATCCGGTACCCGGGGGAAGAAGCGCGCCTCGGCGTGACACCCGGCGCGACCGGCCCCGAAGCGGCCCCACGGGTGCCTGGCCAGGCGTCACCCGCCCCTGCTCCACAGTCAGTTGCCCCTGGGGTGTCACCCTCCGCGTACTGACAAATGTCCTGCCGGGTACAGGACAGCTGCCTCTGCCGGGGCACCCTCCCTCCTCGCCAAGCTGTACGTATGGAAACCGCGACGAAGAAGCCGAAGAAGAGCATGAGCCCGCTGGTCCTGGATGTCGTCGTCCCGATGGGCGGTTACTACTTCCTCAAGCACGAAGGCATGGGCACGGTCGCCGCTCTCGCCTGGAGCAGCGCCCTGCCGGCCGTACGCACGGTGTGGGGCGTCGTCAGGGAGCGCCGGGTCAACGCACTCGCCGCCCTGATCCTCTTCGTCAACCTCGTCGGCCTGGCGCTCACCACTCTCTCCGGCGACCCGCGGCTGATGCTCGCCAAGGACAGCGCGGTCAGCAGTACGGTCGGCATCGGTGTGCTGGTCTCCGTACTGCTCGGAAAGCCGCTGATGTCGGCCGGCCTGAAGCCCTGGGTCGTCAAGAGCAGCGAGACCAAGGAGGCGGCGTGGAAGCGGCTTTCGGTCGAGTCGAAGCCCTTCCGCCGCCTGGAGTCGGTCTTCTCGCTGGTCTGGGGCGTCGCCCTGGTCGCCGAGTGTGTGGTCCGGGTGATCGCGGTGTACTCCCTGCCGGTCGACACGATGGTCTGGTTCGGCAACGTGATCATGGGCTGCTTCATCGTCCTCGCCATGCTGGTGGGCGGCGCACTCGCGGCCGCACCGATGGAGAGGCTGGTGGCGGCGGAAGCGGCCACCGGCTCGCCGGAGGCGGCCCGCCCGGCGCGCCCCGCCTCCACCGGAGCCACCCGTACGGCGTGAGGCCCTGGACGGCCCGAGCCCGTAACGCCTCCGCTGGGACGCCACTGTCCCGGGGGAGGCGTTACGGCGTACTGACGTACCGGCCACCCCCCTCCACTTCATGTGATCTGAGTCACAAATAAAAAACACACGCGAGGGAGGGCGGCAGCGCGCGCCCCATGCCCGCGCCCCCGCCGGTTACCCGGAGCGCCGGTTCGCGTACCGCCTGACATGCCGCTTTGCCGACGCCCCTGCACCGCGCGCCCGCGCACCACCGGCCGTGACCCCTGGGGCGTGAGAGGCGGAGGAGGTGCGCCGCCCGGCCCGTGAGTCGATCTTCAGGGCGCTCAGGAAATGTGGATGCCCCGTACAAGAGTTAGATTGCTTGCGTCAACTAACGACCCGTGTCCACCGGCGTCGGCGGGCAGGGGTGCGCGCAGAGGGGAACGTGCATCGTGGGCATGACCGGTCGAATACCTGCAGAGTCGTCGCCTCCGGCAGGGCCGGGGGAGCACTACAAGTGGATCGCGCTGTCCAACACCACGCTCGGCGTACTGATGGTGATGATCAATCAGTCGATCGTGCTGATCGCCCTTCCTGACATCTTCCGTGGCATTCATCTCGACCCGCTGGACTCCGCGAACACCAGTTATCTGCTCTGGATGCTGATGGGCTTCATGGTGGTCACCGCGGTGCTGGTGGTCACCTTCGGCAGGCTCGGCGACATGTTCGGCCGGGTCCGTATGTACAACCTCGGCTTCGCCGCCTTCACGCTCTGCTCGGTCATGCTCTCGGTCACCTGGATGGACGGCAGCGCGGGCGCGCTCTGGCTCATCGGCTGGCGTATCGCGCAGGGGATCGGCGGTGCGCTGCTCTTCGCCAACTCCACGGCGATCCTGACCGACGCCTTCCCGGCCAACCAGCGCGGTACGGCGCTGGGCATCAACTCCATCGCGGCCATCGCCGGTTCGTTCCTCGGGCTGATCCTGGGCGGTGTACTGGCCCCGGTGAACTGGAAGATGATCTTCCTGGTGTCGGTCCCGTTCGGCGTCTTCGGCACCATCTGGGCCTATGTGAAGCTCCATGACACCGGGGTGCGGGCCAAGGCGCGCATGGACTGGTGGGGCAATGTCACCTTCGCCGTGGGGCTGATCTCGGTCCTGGTCGGCATCACGTACGGCATCCAGCCCTACGGCGGCAGCACCATGGGCTGGCTGAACCCGTGGGTGCTGACCGCGCTGATCGGCGGCGTGGTCGTGCTGGGGGCGTTCGTCTGGATCGAGATGAAGGTGGCCGAGCCGCTCTTCCGGCTCTCGCTCTTCCGGCTGCGCGCCTTCACCGCGGGCAACATCGCCAGCCTGCTGACCGCGCTGGGGCGCGGCGGCCTCCAGTTCATGCTGATCATCTGGCTCCAGGGGATCTGGCTGCCCCTGCACGGCTACAGCTTCGAGAAGACCCCGCTCTGGGCGGGCATCTACATGATCCCGCTGACCGTCGGCTTCCTCCTGTCGGCCCCGCTCTCCGGCTGGCTCTCGGACCGGCTCGGGGCGCGGCCGTTCACGGTCGGCGGCGCGCTGCTGACAGCGGTGAGCTTCCTGGTCCTGATGACCCTGCCCACCGACTTCCATTACTGGATCTTCGCGCTGCTGCTGCTGGTCAACGGCGTCGGCTCCGGTCTCTTCGCCTCGCCGAACCGCGCCGAGATCATGAACGCCGTCCCGGCACGGTCGCGCGGCGCCGGCTCCGGAATGACCGCGACGTTCCAGAACTCCGCGATGGTCCTCTCGATCGGCATCTTCTTCAGCCTGATGATCGCGGGCCTCTCGCACACCCTGCCGAGCGCCATGCACGACGGCCTTGTGGCCCAGGGTGTGCCCGCGTCCGAGGCCACCCAGGTGTCCCAACTCCCGCCGATCGCCGTGCTCTTCGCGGCCTTCCTCGGCTACAACCCGCTCCAGCAGCTCCTCGGGGACCATCTGGCCAAGCTGCCGGACGGCGGCAAGCACCTCACCAGCAAGGAGTACTTCCCGCATCTGATCTCCGGCCCCTTCCACCAGGGCCTGGTCATCGCCTTCTGGTTCGCGGTCGCGGCCTGCCTGGTGGCCGCGCTCTCCTCGCTGCTGACCGGCCGGGTGAGCCGTAAGCACCGGGTGCTGCCCGCCGAGTCCCTGGGCTCCGAGCTGGCCGGCGTCTCCGGAGGCGCCGGCCTGGGCCTGAGCGAGCCGGTCGTACCGGACGGCGAGGGTGCCCACCCGGCGCCCCCCGGGCGCGGGGCGGCATCGGCGGGGCACGGCGGGACGCCACGTACGTAGCGGAGAAGCGCCGAAGCGGAGAGGCGCCATAGCGGAGAAGCGCTGGGAGGTGAGGCGCTCACGAGGTGAGGCGCTCACGAGGTGGGGCGTTGAAGCGGTGGGGCGCTGAAGCGGTGGCGGAGCCCGGCGGATCGGTTCGCCGACCGGGCACCGCGACCGTTCCGGTCCGGGCGCCGTACGGCGGACTCCGGTGGAAGCCGGACGCGGGCACGGAGGCCGTGGAACGATCTCTACGATGTCAGCCACCGGCCGGAACGGGGGCCGGCACGGGAGATCGGGGGAGCCATGGGAACCACGCAGTGGGCGGAAGGTCCGGAGAGCGCGGAACAGTACGGCTGGGGCACGCTGGACGACCATCTGCTCTACACCTGCGGCCTGGTGCACGACCTCCAGGCGGGCCGCATCGGCGAGCGCCCCCCGATCCCCACCAGGGCGCGGCTGCACCAGGGCGAGCTGTCCCTGGCGGTGGGCCCGGCCGCCCGCTCCACCTGGCGGGCCCTGGGCAACGGCTCGTACGTGAACAGCAGCACGGTCGCGTTCGGCTCCGCGTCCTTCGTGATCGGCAGCATGGTCGGCTCGGCCGTGGGCAACGCGGCCCGCAGGAACAGGGCGATGGCCGACGCACGCCCCCGCTGGATACCGGACGGTCCTGGTGAACTCACCGTCACCGACCGCCGGGCGGTCTTCGGACAGCAGCAGAACCCGCTGGACCTGGGCTGGACGGGTCTGGACTCGGTGGAGCTGATAGCGCCCGAGATCGTCCAGTGCAGCTTCCAGGACACGTACGGCAACGGCTATATGACCGTACAACTGCACACGCTCTGGGCCTCGTTGGTCTTCGTCCTGGCCGCGCGGGCCGCCTTCCCCGCCCACCCCCGGCTGCTCCAGGGGGACTGGCTCCCGCCGGGGTTCGAGGCCCGCTGCGCGGCCATGGGCCGGCCCTGCCCGCCGGTGCGCTGAGGCGGCGGGGCCCCACCCGGACCGAGGCGGCCGTAAAGGGCATGCAAAAAGGCTCTGACCAGCATTTCTGCTGGTCAGAGCCTGATTCCGGAAGTGCCCCCGGCAGGATTCGAACCTGCGCACCCGGCTCCGGAGGCCGATGCTCTATCCCCTGAGCTACGGGGGCGTATCGCTGCGGTAGGCGGCGACGAGTGAAACCCTACCAGCTCAGTGGGGGTGACCATGAACAGGTTTCCGCGGAGGGACCGCGTCCGGTGTCCGCACGGGGTGGAAGTGGGCAAAACCCGGACGCGGCGGTGGCCGCGGTCCTACGCTCGTAGGTGTGTCAGGCGCGTACGGCAGGGTGCTCGTTGTCGACGACAACAAGGTCATCCGGCAGCTGATCAGGGTCAATCTCGAACTGGAGGGCTTCGAGGTCGTGACCGCGGCCGACGGTGCCGAGTGTCTGGAAGTCGTCCACCGGGTCGCCCCTGATGTGATCACCCTCGATGTCGTCATGCCGCGTCTCGACGGTCTGCGTACCGCCGCCCGGCTCCGTGCCGACCCCCGTACCAGCCGGCTGCCGCTCGCGATCGTCAGCGCGTGTTCGCAGCAGGAGGTGGAGAGCGGACTCGCCTCCGGCGTCGACGCCTTCCTGGCCAAACCGTTCGAGCCCGCCGAGCTGATCCGGCTGGTGAGCCGGCTGATGTGCCGGGAGCAGTCGTCGTCCGCCGGTCCCGGCCGGAGCGCCCGCGGCGGCGGCAGGCCCGCAGGGCGGGCCGGGAGCACCCTCGGCTGACCGCATGGCGAAACCGGTTCGCGGAGTGGCCCCCCTTCTCCCATACGCTGGTCCTGTGACTCCCGCAGAGCTCTCCCGCACCGTCGCGCGCGCCGTGCGCCGCGCGGTCGACGAGGGTGCCCTGTCCGTGCCCGTCCCCGAGCGGATCAGGGTCGAGCGGCCCAGGCCCGGCGGGCGGGGCGACTACGCGACCAGTGCGGCGCTCCAGCTGGCCGGCCCGGCCGGGATGGCCCCCCGGGCGGTCGCCGAGGCCCTGCGGCAGCGGATCGCCGGTACCCGGGGGATAGAGCAGGTCGAGATCACCGGGCCCGGCTTCCTGAACTTCACGCTGGTGCCGGACGGCTCGGGCGCGGTCGTCCGCGCCGTGCTCACGGAGGGTCTGCGGTACGGACTGGGGGGAGCGCCCGACGCCCCGGCGGCCCCCGGGGAGCGCGACACCCCACCGGTTCCGGCCACGCCCGACCAGCCGGCTCCCGACCAGCCGGCTCTCGACGCGGCCCGCTGGGGCGCCCTCTTCGGCGGTGGCAGTGACGAACTGCTGGTGCGGCGCGAGAGCAATCCGCTCTTCCGTGTGCAGTACGCCCATGCCCGCAGCCGCGCCCTGCTCCGTAACGCCAGTGAGCTGGGCTTCGGTGCCGCGTCCTGCGCCGAGTACGACGCGGCCTGCGAGCGGGACCGTGAGGCAGCCGTACTGGTCGCCGCTCTCGCCGACTACCCCGGGGCCGTTGAGTCCGCGACAGGCCCCGGGCCCCGCAGGACCTCCCGTACCGCCCGGTCCGCGGCAGCCCCCGCCCCAGCACCCGCGGCAGTCACCCCAGCCGCACCCATAGCCGCGTCCACCCCCGCGGCAGCCCCCAGCCCCACCCCCACCGCACCCTTCGGTGCCGGTCACCGGATCGCCCGGCAGCTCGTCGTGGTCGCCGATGCCTTTCTGGCGTTCCACAGCACGGTGCTCCCCGTCGGGGACGAGAAACCCTCGGCCGCCCACCGCTCCCGGCTCGCCCTCACCGAGGCCGCCGGGACGGTGCTGGCAGGCGGCCTGTCCCTGCTCGGTATCAGCGCACCCGAACACATCTGAAAGAGCGAAGAGATGAGCCGTTCCGCACACCCCGCCGGGCCCCGGCACGCCGATGTCTACACCGAGGGCCACTACTCCGCCCCCGCCGAAGACCTCAACTCCCTGGACGAGAAGGTCTGGTCGCGCACGGTCGGCCGTAACGCGGACGGAGCCGTCACCGTCGGCGGCATCGAAGTGACCCGGCTGGCCGAGGAGTTCGGCACCCCCGCCTACTTCCTCGACGAGGCCGACTTCCGGGCGAGGTGCCGGGCCTGGGCGGACGCCTTCGGGCCGGACGCAGACGTGTTCTACGCGGGCAAGGCGTTCCTCTCGCGCGCCGTGGTGAAGTGGCTCCAGGAGGAGGGGCTCAACCTCGACGTCTGCTCCGGCGGCGAACTGGCCACCGCGCTCGCCGCCGGTATGCCCGCCGAGCGCATCGCCTTCCACGGCAACAACAAGACCGCCACCGAGATCGAGCGGGCCGTCGTGGCCGGTGTCGGCCGTATCGTGCTCGACTCGTTCCAGGAGATCGTCCGGGTCGCCCACATCGCGCAGAGCCACGGGGTGCGCCAGCGGGTCCAGATCCGGGTGACGGTCGGCGTCGAGGCGCACACCCACGAGTTCATCGCCACCGCCCACGAGGACCAGAAGTTCGGGATCGCGCTGGCCGGGGGCGAGGCCGCAGAGGCCGTCCGCAGGGCGCTCAAGCTCGACGGGCTCGAACTCATCGGAATCCACTCGCACATCGGCTCGCAGATCTTCGACATGGCGGGCTTCGAGGTCTCCGCACGCCGGGTCGTGCAGCTGCTCGCCGAGATCCGTGACGAACACGGTGTGGAGCTCCCTGAGATCGACCTCGGCGGCGGCCTCGGCATCGCGTACACCTCGGAGGACGACCCCCGCGAGCCGCATGAGATCGCCAAGGCGCTCGGCGAGATCGTCACCCGTGAGTGCGAGGCGGCCGGTCTCGCCACCCCGCGTATCTCCGTCGAGCCGGGCCGCGCCATCGTCGGGCCGACCGCCTTCACCCTGTACGAGGTCGGGACCATCAAGCCACTGGAGGGGCTGCGCACCTACGTCAGCGTCGACGGCGGGATGTCCGACAACATCCGTACCGCGCTCTACGACGCCGAGTACAGCGTCGCCCTGGTCTCCCGGACCTCCACGGCCGAGCCGATGCTCGCCCGGGTGGTCGGCAAGCACTGCGAGAGCGGCGACATCGTGGTCAAGGATGCATTCCTGCCCGCCGATCTCGCGCCCGGCGATCTGCTCGCCGTACCGGCCACCGGCGCCTACTGCCGCGCCATGGCCAGCAACTACAACCACGCGCTGCGCCCGCCCGTCGTCGCTGTCAGGGACGGCGAGGCCCGGGTGATCGTCCGGCGTGAGACGGAGGAAGATCTCCTGCGCCTCGATGTCGGCTAGTGAAATAGTCATCTCAGAATCCGGACAGGGGACAGAAACCCCCGTCCGGTGAGTGAGACTGGTCCAACCGTAGAAGTATGAGAAGTGAGGTCGGATGATGCGTACGCGTCCGCTGAAGGTGGCGCTGCTGGGCTGTGGAGTCGTCGGCTCAGAGGTGGCGCGCATCATGACGACGCACGCCGACGACCTCGCGGCCCGGATCGGTGCCCCCGTCGAGCTCGCCGGTGTGGCCGTCCGCCGCCCCTCCAAGGTCCGCGAGGGCATCGACCCCGCGCTCATCACCACGGACGCGATGGCCCTGGTCAAACGCGGTGACATCGACGTGGTGATCGAGGTCATCGGCGGCATCGAGCCCGCCCGCACCCTCATCGCAGCCGCCTTCGAGCACGGCGCGAGCGTCGTCTCCGCCAACAAGGCGCTGCTCGCCAAGGACAGCACCGCGCTGCACGCGCTCGCCCAGGGCCAGGGCCGGGACCTCTACTACGAGGCCGCCGTGGCCGGCGCCATCCCGCTCGTCCGCCCGCTGCGCGAATCGCTCGCAGGCGACAAGGTGAACCGCGTCCTCGGCATCGTCAACGGCACCACCAACTTCATCCTCGACAAGATGGACAGCACCGGCGCGGGCTACTCGGAGGCGCTGGACGAGGCCACCGCGCTCGGCTACGCCGAGGCCGACCCGACGGCCGACGTCGAGGGCTTCGACGCGGCGGCCAAGGCCGCGATCCTCGCCGGGATCGCCTTCCACACCCGGGTACGGCTCGACGACGTCCACCGCGAGGGCCTCACCGAGGTGACCGCGGCCGACATCGCGTCCGCCAAGCGGATGGGCTGCACCGTCAAGCTGCTCGCCATCTGCGAGCGCGCCGCCGACGGCAGGTCCGTCACCGCCCGGGTCCACCCCGCGATGATCCCGCTCAGCCACCCCCTGGCCTCGGTGCGCGAGGCGTACAACGCGGTGTTCATCGAGGCCGAGGCCGCCGGGCAGCTGATGTTCTACGGTCCCGGCGCCGGCGGCTCACCCACCGCTTCCGCGGTCCTCGGCGATCTGGTCGCGGTCTGCCGGAACAGGCTCAACGAGGCCACCGGGCCCGGCGAGTCCGCGTACACGATGCTGCCCGTGAGCCCCATGGGCGATGTCGTCACGCGTTACCACATCAGCCTCGACGTGGCCGACAAACCAGGCGTTCTCGCCCAGGTGGCCACGGTCTTCGCCGAGCAGGGCGTATCGATCGACACGGTACGCCAGCAGGGCCGAAATTCAGGCAGCGGTGACGAAGTCGCCATCGAGCAGGGTGGCGGCGGGCAGCGGGCGGGCGGAGGCGGCGAGGCATCACTCGTCGTCGTCACCCACCGCGCGCCCGACGCGGCCCTCTCCGGGACCGTCGAAGCGCTGCGCAAGCTCGACACCGTGCTCGGTGTCGCCAGCATCATGCGTGTTGAAGGGGAGTAAGGACCCATGACCACCAAGGGCACCCACCAGTGGCGCGGCATCATCGAGGAGTACCGGGACCGCCTCCCGGTCACGAGCACGACACCGGTCGTGACACTCCGTGAGGGCGGAACGCCGCTCGTCCCCGCGCAGGTCCTTTCCGAGCGCACCGGCTGCGAGGTGCACCTCAAGGTCGAGGGCGCCAACCCCACGGGGTCCTTCAAGGACCGGGGCATGACCATGGCGATCACCCACGCCAAGGAGCAGGGCGCCCAGGCCGTCATCTGCGCCTCCACCGGCAACACCTCGGCATCGGCCGCCGCCTACGCTGTACGGGCCGGAATGGTCTGCGCCGTCCTGGTGCCGCAGGGAAAGATCGCCCTCGGCAAGATGGGTCAGGCGCTGGTGCACGGCGCGAAGATCCTCCAGGTGGACGGCAACTTCGACGACTGCCTGACGCTGGCCCGCTCGCTCTCGGACAACTACCCGGTGGCGCTGGTCAATTCGGTCAATCCATCCCGTATCGAGGGCCAGAAGACCGGAGCCTTCGAGATCGTCGACGCGCTCGGTGACGCCCCCGACATCCATGTGCTGCCCGTCGGCAACGCCGGCAACATCACGGCGTACTGGAAGGGTTACAAGGAGTACGCGGCGGACGGCCCGGCCACCCGCACCCCCCGTATGTGGGGCTTCCAGGCATCCGGCTCCGCTCCCATCGTGCGCGGCGAGATCGTCAAGGACCCCTCCACCATCGCCACGGCGATCCGGATCGGGAACCCGGCCTCCTGGCAGTTCGCGCTCGACGCACGCGAGGAGTCCGGCGGCTTCATCGACGACGTCACCGACCGTCAGATTCTGGCCGCCTACCGGCTGTTGGCCTCCCGGGAGGGCGTCTTCGTGGAGCCCGCCTCGGCCGCTTCGGTCGCCGGTCTGCTGAAGGCCGCGGACGAGGGCAAGGTGGATCCCGGCCAGCGGATCGTCTGCACGGTGACCGGCAACGGCCTTAAGGACCCCGACTGGGCCGTCGCGGGAGCCCCGCAGCCCGTCACCGTACCGGTCGACGCCGTGGTGGCTGCCGAGCGGCTGGGCCTGGTTCCGTAGCCTCGGGTCCGCACGGACCCGCAGGTCAGGAGCCGGTCCCCGGGGCGCGCCCGGACTGTGCACCGGATGCGCCCCGGCTGTGCTCCCGATCTGCCGCATCACCCGCCGGTGGACCGCCCGGCCGACCGGTCCGACCCGGAGCGCATGGGTAGCGTGCGACACGCATCGTGCGCCTCCTGTGCGCCCTATGTCGCGACAGAACCTTCCTTCGATAAGCTGTAGGCAACCCACCCCGCCGCATGTGCCGCGGTGTTGCTGCCGTGATGGCCCGCAGGTGCTCGTTCTGCCTGTCCGGGTTGTCCGGCCCAGGGCCTCCGGGGGAGTGTTCTCCCGGGAAGCACAGCCGCATCCCCGTCACCACTCCGCGGTCGAAACCAGACGCGCAGTCTCACAAGGAGAGTCATCAGACCGATGGCCGGTCCCGCGTTCCGTGCCGCCGCCGTCCGGGTGCGCACCCCTGCCACCAGCGCCAACCTCGGACCGGGCTTCGATGCCTTCGGCCTGTCGCTGGGGCTGTACGACGACGTGGTCGTCCGGGTCGCCGACGCCGGGCTGCACGTCGACATCGCCGGTGAGGGCGCCGAGACGCTCCCGCGCGACGAGAGCCATCTGCTCGTACGGTCGCTGCGCACCGCCTTCGACCTGCTCGGCGGGCAGCCGCGCGGCCTCGAAGTCGTCTGCGCCAACCGCATCCCGCACGGCCGCGGCCTCGGCTCGTCGTCGGCCGCCATCTGCGCCGGCATTGTCGCCGCCAGGGCTGTGACCATAGGCGGGGCCGAGAAACTCGACGACACGGCCCTGCTCGAACTCGCCACCGAGATCGAGGGCCACCCCGACAACGTCGCCGCCTGTCTCCTCGGCGGCTTCACCCTGGCCTGGACCGACGGCGGAACGGCGCGCGCCATCAGGATGGACCCGGCGGATTCCATCGTTCCGGTGGCCTTCGTGCCCGGCAGGCCGGTACTCACCGAGACCGCGCGCGGTCTCCTTCCGCGGAGCGTCCCCCATGTGGACGCGGCCGCCAACGCGGGTCGCGCGGCCCTGCTCGTGGAGGCGCTCACCAGGCGCCCCGAGCTGCTGCTCGCGGCGACCGAGGACCGACTGCACCAGGAGTACCGTGCTCCGGCGATGCCCGAGAGCGTGGCCCTGGTCGCCCGACTGCGCGCGGACGGCGTCCCCGCGGTCATCTCCGGCGCGGGCCCCACGGTGCTCGCGCTGGTCGAGAACGGTGCGGCCGACAAGGTCGCACGGCTGGCCGGCGAAGGGTGGGCGGCCAACCGGCTGCCCCTCGACGCCTCCGGTACGAGCGTCCTGCCCCTGGGGTAGGTGCGCGTCCGGTTGCCGGTGAACGAGAGGGGGAATATTTGTTGGATCCGGTAGTGTTAACCTCAAGTCAGCACTCGACGTCGTTGTGGCTCGGTGCTCAGTGTCCCCATCAGGGACCGCCTTTTCTTCCGGGAGCCTCCCCAACTGCCTGACAGCCTGCCTGAGCAGTTTCGAGCACGCTCCGGAACCGGCCTCTGCCGGACCCCATGCACGTCTTGCCCTCCGCCGTATCCCGGCGGACCACCGCCCCGGCGTCGGTTCGCGATCAGTCAAGATCTGAACCGCAGTCGGACAGCACAACCGGTCGCCGAGCCAGACAGGCCGACGCCCGCTCCAGGGAAGGACCCTTCGTGAGCGACACCACCGATCTGATGGGCGTGACTGCCGACAACTCTGTCGAGGCCGCGCCCGCCGCCGGTGCTGCCACCGGCAGCACCGCACGGCGCCGCCGCTCCGGCACCGGCCTCGACGGCATGGTCCTGGCCGAGCTGCAGCAGGTCGCGTCCGGCCTCGGCATCAAGGGCACTGCGCGCATGCGCAAGAGCCAGTTGATCGAGGTCATCAAGGAGGCGCAGGGCGCTTCGTCCGCGCCGAAGAGCGCCAAGGCGGACGCCGGCGCTCCGGACGCGGCCGAGACCAAGCCGAAGCGCCGTGCCACGTCCAAGTCCCGTACGGGTGACGAGTCCGCGGCGGCCGAGAAGTCCGCGGCCCAGCAGCAGATCGACATCCCCGGGCAGCCCGCCAGCGACGAGCAGCCCGCGGGCGAGCGGCGCCGCCGCAGGGCCACCGCACAGGCCGGCAGCCCCGAGCCCGCGGCAGCCGAGACCAAGGCCGTCAAGTCCGAGGCCAAGGCCGAGGCGCAGTCCGTGGCCACCGGCGTGAAGACCGAAGCGCCGGCCGATGCCAAGGACTCCAGGGACACCAAGGACAACAGGGACTCCAAGGACTCCAAGGAGGCCAGGGCGGAGTCGGCAACCGACACCGCCGAGGGTCGCCGCGGAGACCGCCAGGACCGCGGCCAGCGCGGTGACCGCCGTGACCGTCAGGACCGCGGTGACCGTCAGGACCGCGGTGACCGTCAGGACCGTGGCGACCGCGGTGGCCGTGACCGCCGTGACCGTGGCGGCAAGGGCGACGACCAGCAGGGCGGCGGCCAGCGCGGTCAGCGCCAGGGCAACCAGAACAACGGCCCCCGCGACGAGAACGACGACGACTTCGAGGGAGGCCGCCGCGGACGCCGCGGCCGTTACCGCGACCGCCGCGGCCGCCGCGGTGACCGTCAGGAGTTCGGTGACACCCCGCAGGTCTCCGACGACGACGTCCTGATCCCCGTCGCGGGCATCCTGGACATCCTCGACAACTACGCGTTCATCCGGACCTCCGGCTATCTGCCGGGCCCGAACGACGTGTACGTCTCGCTCGCCCAGGTCCGCAAGAACGGCCTGCGCAAGGGTGACCACGTCACCGGCGCCGTCCGCCAGCCCAAGGACGGCGAGCGCCGCGAGAAGTTCAACGCGCTCGTCCGCCTGGACTCGGCGAACGGCATGGCGGCCGAATCCGGCCGCGGGCGCCCCGAGTTCCAGAAGCTGACCCCGCTCTACCCGCAGGACCGGCTCCGCCTGGAGACCGACCCGGGTGTGCTGACGACCCGGATCATCGACCTGGTCGCGCCGATCGGCAAGGGCCAGCGCGGTCTGATCGTGGCCCCGCCGAAGACCGGCAAGACCATGATCATGCAGGCCATCGCCAACGCGATCACGGTCAACAACCCCGAGTGCCACCTGATGGTGGTCCTCGTGGACGAGCGTCCCGAAGAGGTCACCGACATGCAGCGGTCGGTGAAGGGCGAGGTCATCTCCTCGACCTTCGACCGGCCCGCCGAGGACCACACCACCGTCGCCGAACTGGCCATCGAGCGTGCCAAGCGTCTCGTCGAGCTGGGCCACGACGTCGTCGTGCTGCTCGACTCGATCACCCGGCTCGGCCGTGCGTACAACCTGGCGGCCCCGGCCTCCGGGCGCATCCTCTCCGGTGGTGTCGACTCGACCGCCCTCTACCCGCCGAAGCGCTTCTTCGGTGCCGCGCGGAACATCGAGGACGGCGGCTCGCTGACCATCCTCGCCACCGCGCTGGTGGAGACCGGATCGCGGATGGACGAGGTGATCTTCGAGGAGTTCAAGGGCACCGGCAACATGGAGCTCAAGCTCGACCGGAAGCTCGCCGACAAGCGCATCTTCCCCTCCGTGGACGTCGACCCGTCCGGTACGCGTAAGGAAGAGATCCTCCTCAACGCGGAGGAGCTCGCCATCGTCTGGAAGCTGCGCCGGGTGCTCCACGCGCTCGACTCGCAGCAGGCGATCGAGCTGCTGCTGGACAAGATGAAGAAGACCAAGTCGAACGCCGAGTTCCTGATGCAGATCGCCAAGACGACACCTTCGGCCGGCAACGGAAACGACTGACCTTCCGTCACGGAACGTCAACTGGCCCGCCCCGTCACGGAAGTGACGCGGCGGGCCAGTCGTATGAGGCGGCGCACCGGTCGTACGGGGCGCTGCGCCCGACCGGTCGCAGGAGGCCCCGGCCGCCCGCCCGGCTCCCGTACACCGCCTCTGCACGCACCGCACACGTGTCGCCCACCCGGCTGCCGTACCGCATCGGCACCGGCCGAGATCTTCGCCACAGCACACCGCCCGCACCGCTCCGGGACGATCTTCCGCACGAAGGGAAAAACCCCAGGTCGGGACCGCTTTTCGAGATCGGGGCCGGCTACCGTCCGTGATGGCGGGGCCGCTCCGGGGTCACAGCGCGTTGTGCAACTCTTTCGCGAGATACGTCGTCTCACAGGGGACGACGGACCGCGCCTGAACTTCGGGGCAGGGGGTAGCGGGACCACCGAGAAAGCTGGAGGGGACATGGGCGAGCCGCAGAAGGGCAGCCGAATACGGGGCAGCGGCAAACGCCGCAGGACGGCCACCGGGCGCCGCAAGGCGCTGGTGATCACCGCATGGGCGGCGGCCGGAGTGGTCGTGCTCGGCGGCGGTGGCCTCGGCTTCCTCTACTTCAAGCTCGACGGCAACCTCAAGAGCGTCGACATCAACGCCCAGCTCGGCGCCGACCGCCCGCACAACGTCGACAACGGCTCGATGGACATCCTGGTGCTGGGATCCGACTCACGGGCCGGCGCCAACTCCAAGTACGGCAAGGACGAGGGCGGCGCCCGCTCGGACACCGCGATGGTCGTCCACGTGTACAAGGGCCACAAGAAGGCCAGCGTGGTCTCGATACCGCGCGACACCCTGATCGACCGCCCCGACTGCACCACGTCCAAGGGCGCGGACGCGCCGGGAGCCCAGCACGCCATGTTCAACACGGCGTACGAGACCGGCGGCCCGGCGTGTGCGGTCAAGACCGTCGAGAAGATGTCCGGGATCCGCATGGACCACTATCTGGAGGTCGACTTCGCCGGCTTCCAGAAGCTGATCGACGACCTGGGCGGCGTACCCGTCACCACCAGCAAGGCGATCAACGACGACAAGAGCCACCTGCACCTGAACGCGGGCACCCACACCCTCAACGGACAGGACGCGCTCGGTCTCGTACGGACCAGGCACGGCGTCGGCGACGGCAGCGACCTCGGGCGAATACAGCTCCAGCAGGCCTTCATCAAGGCCCTCATCAGCCAGGTCAAGCATGTCGGGGTCTTCAGCAACCCCAAGAAGCTCTACAGCCTCGCCGACACCGCGACGAAGGCCGTCACCACCGACTCCGACCTCAACTCCGTGAAGAGCCTGACGTCCTTCGCGGACGGCCTCAAGGGCATCGGCGCGGGCTCCATGAAGATGGTGACGATGCCGGTCGAGTACGACCCGACGAACCTCAACCGCGTCATCCCGCTGGAGGCCAAGTCCCAGCAGGTATGGGCCGCGCTGAAGCAGGACAAGCCGATTCCGGCCTCCGCCACCAAGGGCTCCGCCGGGGACAAGGGCTCGGCGGGCAAGGTCGTGACGAGCTCCTGACCGGCGTACGGAGCCCGGGGGCGGGGCGTCCGGCGGAATAGATCCGGTCCGCCCCCGGTTCACCGACTGTCCGAAATTTTGACGGGCGGGCCACTCCTGGCAGACTGGTCCGCTGGCCCCGGTTCACGTGCTGACAATTCCGCCCGCACGACCCGGCGCCCTCCCGAAACTAGGAGTCACCTTGAAGCGCGACATCCACCCCGAGTACCACGAGACCCAGGTCAGCTGCACCTGCGGTGCGTCGTTCACCACTTTCAGCACCCTCGCCGAAGGCAACATCCGTGCCGAGGTCTGCTCCGAGTGCCACCCGTTCTACACGGGCAAGCAGAAGATCCTCGACACCGGTGGCCGTGTGGCCCGCTTCGAGGCCCGCTTCGGCAAGAAGGCCGCGGACTCCGCCGCCAAGTAGCGAGCTGCTGCGCCGGTCCTCGGACGCTCCTCCCCCGCGCCCCCCGCCCCGCGCGTGTTGCGTGCCCGCAGCGCCCCGCGTGTCGGAAGAAAACACGAAACCCCCCAGTTGGAGGC
>NZ_JBHYWP010000001.1:81245-103616 GCF_042751845.1 Streptomyces sp. NPDC059398
GGGGGGCCCGGGCCAGAGCGAGCGGCCCGGGGGCGGGGGGGGGGGGGGGGCGGCGCGCCCGGCGGGGGGCCGCCGCGGGGGCCGGGCCCCGCCGGCCCGCGCCGCGGGGGCCGCCGGGCCCCGGCCCGCCCCCCCCCGGCGCCCCCGCCCCGCCGCTTTTGCCGTCCCGGAAGCGCCCTTCTTGACGTACGAAAGCAGGAACCCCCGATGTTCGAGGCGGTCGAGGAACTGATCGGCGAGCACGCCGTTCTTGAGGAACAGCTCGCCGACCCGTCGGTCCACGCCGACCAGGCCAACGCGCGCAGGCTCAACAAGCGCTACGCCGAGCTGACCCCGATCGTCTCCACGTACCGTTCCTGGAAGCAGACCGGCGAGGACATCGAGACGGCGCGTGAACTCTCCTACGACGACCCGGACTTCGCAGCCGAGGTCAAGATTCTCGACAAGCAGCTCGAAGCGCTGACCGAGAAGCTCAGGCTGCTCCTGGTGCCGCGCGACCCCAGCGACGACAAGGACGTGCTCCTCGAAGTCAAGGCGGGCGCGGGCGGTGACGAGTCAGCGCTGTTCGCGGGCGACCTGCTGCGGATGTATCTGCGCTACGCCGAGCGCGCCGGCTGGAAGACCGAGATCATCGACTCCACCGAGTCCGAGCTGGGCGGCTACAAGGACGTCCAGGTCGCGGTGAAGACCAAGGGCGGCAACGGAGCCACCGAGCCCGGCCAGGGCGTCTGGGCGCGGCTGAAGTACGAGGGCGGTGTGCACCGGGTGCAGCGGGTGCCGTCCACCGAATCCCAGGGCCGTATCCACACCTCGGCCGCCGGTGTGCTCGTCACGCCCGAGGCCGAGGAGGTCGACGTCGAGATCCACCCCAACGACCTCCGGATCGACGTCTACCGCTCCTCGGGTCCCGGCGGGCAGTCGGTCAACACCACCGACTCGGCGGTCCGCATCACACACCTGCCGACCGGTGTCGTCGCCTCCTGCCAGAACGAGAAGAGCCAGCTCCAGAACAAGGAGCAGGCCATGCGCATCCTGCGCTCCCGGCTGCTGGCCGCCGCCCAGGAGGCCGCCGAGCAGGAAGCGTCCGACGTGCGCCGCAGCCAGGTCCGTACCGTCGACAGGTCCGAGAAGATCCGGACGTACAACTTCCCCGAGAACCGGATCTCCGACCACCGTGTCGGCTTCAAGGCGTACAACTTGGACCAGGTGCTCGACGGCGACCTGGACGCAGTGATCCAGGCGTGTGTGGACGCGGACTCCGCGGCCAAGCTCGCCGCCGCCCAGTAGTAGCCGGCCCGTACTGGAGAACCGCATGAACCTGCTGCTTGCCGAGGTGGCCCAGGCCACCCAGCGGCTGGCCGACGCCGGCGTGCCCTCCCCGCGTTTCGACGCCGAGGAGCTCGCCGCCTTCGTGCACGGTGTCAAGCGGGGCGAGCTCCACCAGGTCAAGGACGCGGACTTCGACGCCCGCTACTGGGAGACCGTCGCCCGCCGCGAGGCCCGCGAGCCGCTCCAGCACATCACGGGCCGCGCCTTCTTCCGCTATCTGGAACTCCAGGTGGGCCCCGGTGTGTTCGTGCCCCGCCCGGAGACCGAGTCGGTCGTCGGCTGGGCCATAGACGCCGTACGCGCCATGGACGTCGTCGAGCCGCTCATCGTCGACCTCTGCACGGGCTCCGGCGCCATCGCGCTGGCCATGGCCCAGGAGGTGCCGCGCTCGCGCGTGCACGCCGTGGAGCTGTCCGACGACGCGCTGCGCTGGACCCGCAAGAACGCCGAGGGGTCCAGGGTCACCGTGCACCAGGGCGACGCCCTGAGCGCGCTCCCCGAACTCGACGGCCAGGTCGACCTGGTCATCTCCAACCCGCCGTACATCCCGCTCACCGAGTGGGAGTACGTCGCACCCGAGGCCCGTGACCACGACCCGGAGATGGCCCTCTTCTCCGGCGAGGACGGCCTCGACACGATCCGCGGCATCGAGCGCACCGCCCACCGTCTCCTCGTGCCCGGCGGCGTCGTCGTCATCGAGCACGCCGACACCCAGGGCGGCCAGGTCCCGTGGATCTTCACCGAGGAACGGGGCTGGGCCGACGCGGCCGACCACCCCGACCTGAACAACCGGCCCCGGTTCGCCACGGCCCGCAAGGCCCTGCCGTGACGATCGCAGGACCGGTTCCGCACCACATTTCTCAGGCTCTGCAGGCTTTGCTCAGGGAGGCTCGCTAACAATGGCACGGCGATACGACACCAACGATGCGACCGACCGCTCCACCGGTCTGCGCGAAGCCGCGTCCGCCGTCCGCCGGGGCGAGCTCGTCGTACTTCCGACGGACACCGTGTACGGCATCGGCGCCGACGCCTTCAGCTCCGATGGCGTCGCCGACCTGCTCGACGCGAAGGGGCGCGGCCGCAACATGCCGAGCCCTGTGCTCATCGGCTCCCCGAACACCCTGCACGGCCTGGTCACGGACTTCTCGGAGCAGGCGTGGGAGCTGGTCGACGCGTTCTGGCCGGGCGCCCTGACGCTCGTCGCCAAGCACCAGCCGTCGCTCCAGTGGGACCTCGGCGACACCCGGGGGACCGTCGCCGTGCGGATGCCGCTGCACCCGGTCGCCATCGAGCTGCTCACGGAGGTCGGCCCGATGGCCGTCTCCAGCGCCAACCTGACCGGCCACCCGGCGCCGGAGGACTGCGACGCGGCACAGGAGATGCTCGGCGACTCCATCTCCGTCTACCTGGACGGCGGCCCCACACCGGGCATCGTCCCGTCCTCCATCGTCGACGTCACCGGCAAGGTCCCCGTCCTGCTCCGCGCGGGCGCGCTCTCCGCCGAGGAGCTGCGCAAGGTGGTACCCGACCTTGAGGTGGCCAATTGACAGCCCCTGAGGGGCGTGGCATAGGCGCGTCCGCCTCCGGCGGCACGTTCAGGATCCTCCACGTCAGCACCGGCAACGTCTGCCGCTCGCCGATCACCGAGCGGC
Organism: Streptomyces sp. NPDC059398; assembly: GCF_042751845.1. Taxonomy (NCBI): domain Bacteria; kingdom Bacillati; phylum Actinomycetota; class Actinomycetes; order Kitasatosporales; family Streptomycetaceae; genus Streptomyces; species Streptomyces sp. NPDC059398. Next base: position 84,227 of record NZ_JBHYWP010000001.1, read on the forward strand.
TGACCCGGCATGCTCTGACGGACCGCCTGGGCACCGGGCTCGCCGACGGCCTGATCGTGGAGTCGGCCGGCACCTGGGGCCACGAGGGCGCCCCGATGGAGGCCAACGCGGCGACCGTCCTGGAGGACTACGGCGCGGACGCCGGGGGCTTCCTCGGCCGTGAGCTGCTCGACGACCATGTGATCCGGGCCGATCTGGTGCTCACCGCGACCCGCGACCACCGCGCGCAGGTCATCTCGATGGGCCACTCCGCGGGGCTGCGCACCTTCACGCTCAAGGAGTTCACCCGGCTCGTACGGGCCATAGACCCGGCGACGCTGCCCGACCCGCTCGACGAGGGCGTGGTCGAGCGGGCCCGTGCACTGGTCAGGGCCGCCGCCGCGCTCCGGGGGTGGCTGCTGGCGCCGACGGCCGAGGCGGACGAGGTCAACGACCCGTACGGGGGGCCGATCACCTTCTTCCGGTCGATCGGCGACGAGATCAACCAGGCACTGGACCCGGTGGTCACGGCGCTCACCGGGGTCGCCGCACCGCACTGAGGGCCCGCCCGTCCCGCAGGAGCGGGCTGTCCGCCCCCGTACGGCAGACCACCGGCAGGCGCCCCCGCGCGGCCCGTCCTACATTGGACGGGACGCCGAGGAGCACACGATGCCGGTCACCACCACCCCGCCCCACCTCGCCGGCCCCCACCCCGCCGGCTTCGACGCGCTGCGCGGGCAGGACCCCGAGATGGCGGACGTACTGCTCGGCGAGGCCGAGCGGCAGGCCACCTCGCTCCAGCTGATCGCCGCCGAGAACTTCACCTCGCCCGCCGTCCTGGCCGCACTCGGCTCCCCGCTCGCCAACAAGTACGCGGAGGGCTACCCGGGCGCCCGCTACCACGGCGGCTGTGAGCTGGCCGATCTCGCCGAGCGGATCGCCTGTGAGCGGGCCACAGCGCTCTTCGGAGCCGAGCACGCCAACGTCCAGCCGCACTCGGGCTCATCGGCCGTCCTGGCGGCGTACGCGGCCCTTCTGCGCCCCGGTGACACCGTCCTGGCCATGGGACTTCCGCACGGGGGCCATCTCACCCATGGATCGCCCGCCAACTTCTCCGGCCGCTGGTTCGACTTCGTCGGGTACGGCGTCGACGCGGAGAGCGGGCTCATCGACTACGGCCAGGTGCGCACGCTCGCCCGGCAGCACCGGCCGCGGGCCATCGTCTGCGGCTCGATCTCGTACCCACGCCACCCGGACTACGCGGCCTTCCGGGAGATCGCGGACGAGGCGGGCGCCTATCTCATCGCGGACGCCGCCCATCCGATGGGCCTGATCGCCGGGGGAGCGGCGCCCAGCCCGGTGCCGTACGCCGACGTCGTCTGCGCCACCACCCACAAGGTGCTGCGCGGGCCGCGCGGCGGACTGATCCTCTGCGGCGCCGAGCTGGCCGACCGGATCGACCGCGCCGTCTTCCCCTTCACCCAGGGCGGCGCCCAGATGCACACGATCGCGGCCAAGGCGGTCGCCTTCGGCGAGGCGGCGGCCCCGGCGTTCGCGGCGTACACGCACCAGGTGGTGGAGAACGCCCGGGTGCTCGCCGCCGGGCTGGCCGCCGAGGGCTTCGAGCTCACCACCGGGGGGACCGACACACATCTCATCACCGCCGATCCGGCGCCGCTCGGCACCGGCGGGGCGACCGCCCGCGCCCGGCTGGCGGCGGCCGGGATCGTCCTGGACACCTGCGCGCTGCCCTACGGCGACGAGCGGGGCGTCCGGCTGGGCACCGCCGCCGTCACCACCCAGGGCATGGGGGCGCCGGAGATGGCCGAGATCGCGGGGCTCCTCACGGCGGCCCTGCGTGAAGAGCGGGGGACCCGTGAAGAAGTACGCGCACTCGCCGGGCGGTTTCCGCCGAATTCGGGCTAGAGCGGTACTCGTGCAACCATCGGAGCTACCCGTGTGTCCTCAACCTCATGCAGGCCGAAGCTAAGGTGTGGGGCTGAGATGGCCAGCGATATCTGTGGGGCAGCCCGTGCGTGAATACCTGCTGACGCTCTGCGTCACGGCCGCGGTGACGTATCTCCTGACCGGGCCGGTGCGGAAGTTCGCCATCATGGCCGGGGCGATGCCGGAGATCCGGGCCCGTGACGTGCACCGTGAACCGACGCCGCGGCTCGGCGGCATCGCCATGTTCGGCGGTCTGTGCGCGGGGCTGCTGGTCGCGGCCCATCTGCAGAACCTCGGCAGCGTCTTCACGCTGTCGAACGAGCCGCGCGCGCTGCTCTCCGGCGCCGGGTTGATCTGGATCATCGGTGTCCTGGACGACAAGTTCGAGATCGACGCCCTGATCAAGCTCGGCGGCCAGATGATCGCGGCGGGCGTGATGGTCATGCAGGGTCTGACGATCCTGTGGCTGCCCATCCCGGGCGTCGGCACCGTCTCGCTCACCCAGTGGCAGGGCACCCTGCTGACCGTCGCGCTGGTGGTGATCACCATCAACGCGGTGAACTTCGTGGACGGCCTGGACGGACTCGCGGCCGGCATGGTCTGCATCGCCGCCGCGGCCTTCTTCATGTACACCTACCGGATCTGGTACGGGTACGGGATCGAGGCGGCCGCCCCGGCCACCCTCTTCGCCGCCGTGCTGATGGGGATGTGCCTGGGTTTCCTGCCGCACAACATGCATCCGGCCCGGATCTTCATGGGCGACTCGGGATCGATGATGATCGGCCTGGTGCTCGCCGCCGGTGCCATCTCGGTGACCGGCCAGGTCGACCCGGACGCGATGAGCCTCAACCTCGGCGGCGGGCGCGAGGCCACCCACGCGATGCTGCCGGTCTTCATCCCGCTCCTGATGCCGCTGACGATCATCGCGGTGCCCTTCGCGGACCTCGTGCTGGCGATCGTGCGGCGCACCTGGAACGGCCAGTCGCCGTTCGCCGCCGACCGCGGCCATCTCCACCACCGGCTCCTGGAGATCGGCCACTCGCACAGCAGGGCGGTGCTGATCATGTACTTCTGGTCGGCCCTTTTCGCCTTCGGCGCGCTGGCCTACTCGGTGCGCTCCTCGTCCACCTGGATCCTGCTGGCGGTCGTGGTGCTGAGCGCGGTGGGCCTCGCCCTGCTGCTGATGCCGCGCTTCACCCCGCGCGCCCCGAAGTGGGCCCAGGGCTTCGTTCCGCCGCGTTACCGGGGGCGCCGCCGCGTGGCTCCCGAGGCGGAATCGGAGACGGCATCGAGGACGGCACCGGAGGCGGCCGGTACGGCGGAATGCGGTGGTACCGGCAATGCGGATGAGACGCCGATTTCATCCGAAACGGGCGATTCCGCACCGCTCGTCGGCCTGAACGGAAACGAACCGATTCCCGCAGGCGTCAACGGGGCGACCGCAATTGGCCCCCGATCCGGGTTCCCCGATCGGCGCGAGGCCGGAACGAGGCGTTGAGCATTTCCCTCAACAGCCCCCAATATCAGGCATAACGAACGCCCGCATGCACAGACGCGCGCCTTCACTCTCATGTGTGACGGGCAGCACACTTCCATGGTAAAGACCTCATCAAATAGTTTGTGATACCGTTCACGAAACCCGGAGATGAAGCCGAAGGGCCGCAGTGCGACGGCTCCTTGGCCCGAGATTTCCCTCTCGAACCGGGCCTACGCTCGTCCATGACGACACCCTGCCCCCACCCGAAGCGGAGCTGCCGCCATGCCGTCCCCCGACGCCCGAACACTCCTCCAGACCGCTGTACCCACCGCCGCAGCCGGCGTTGTCGCCGCTGCGATCAGCGGTGTGGTCGCGGGCGGCAAGGGAGCGGTCGGCGCACTTGTCGGCGCCGTGGTCGTGATCGTCTTCATGGGGATCGGACTTGTCGTCCTGAACCGCACCGCCAGGTCCCTGCCGCACCTGTTCCAGGCCATGGGGCTCATGCTCTATACCGCGCAGTTGTTGCTGCTTGTCATTTTCGTCGCGGTGTTCAAGAACACCACGTTGTTCAACCCCAAGTCTTTTGCCATCACGCTGGTTGTGGCGACGGTTGTCTGGATCGCGGCTCAGGCGCGGGCTTATATGAAGGCCAAGATCCTCTACGTCGAACCGGACTCCGCCGACGGGCACCAGCCCGAGAAGACGGGTTCGTCGAAGTGAAGGGTAGGGGCGGGATAAGCGGGCGTTGTGGATCCTGCTATCGTCCGGTTCCAACTGCGGCACTGCGGGCGCGGGCATCTGAGCTGACGCCTGCACCATCGCGAGGCTCACTGCCTGCCAGCCGCCCCCACATCCGTAACACCAGTCCAGTGCCGAACCGCGGCTGTGCGCCGCGCCGACACAACGAGGTTGCCGTACCTATGCGCCATGTTGAAGGAGCCCGCGGTGAGTGCTGACCCGACGCAGGTGCTCGCCTTCGAGACCGACTGCCACATCTTTGACGGCTGTGGATTCCCGGCTCCCGGCCTGCACTCGTTCCTGTTCAAGCCCCTGTGGGGCGACGGGGACAGCAACTTGTACTTCAACAAGACGATGCTGCTCGCGCTGCTCGGCACGGTCGTCATCGTTGGGTTCTTCTGGGCGGCCTTCCGCAACCCCAAGGTGGTTCCCGGAAAGCTGCAGATGGTCGCTGAGGCCGGATACGACTTCGTGCGCCGAGGAATCGTTTACGAGACGATCGGCAAGCGTGAGGGCGAGAAGTACGTCCCGCTGGTTGTCAGCCTGTTCTTCTTCGTCTGGGTGATGAACCTCTGGTCGATCATCCCGGTCGCCCAGTTCCCCGTGACGGCGATTATTTCCTACCCGGCCGCGCTCGCCCTGATCGTCTATGTGCTGTGGGTCAGCCTGACGTTCAAGAAGCACGGATTCGTCGGAGCCTTCAAGAACTTCACCGGTTACGACAAGTCCCTCGGCGTGGTCCTCGTGCTCTCGATGCCCATCGAGCTCTTCTCCAACCTGCTGGTCCGGCCGTTCACTCACGCGGTCCGACTGTTCGCCAACATGTTCGCGGGCCACACGCTGCTGCTCCTCTTCACGATCGCCAGCTGGTACCTGCTGAACGGCATCGGCTTCGCCTATGCAGGCGTCTCGTTCGTGATGACGATCGTGATGACCGCTTTCGAACTCTTTATCCAAGCTGTCCAGGCCTATGTGTTCGTCCTGCTGACTTGCAGCTATATCCAGGGCGCTCTGGCCGAGCAGCACTGAGTACCCCCACCTCCCTGAATCATCCGGTGGCCATCCCCCACCGGTCCATGAAAGAGAAGGAAGAACCGGCATGTCTGTTCTCCAGACCCTCGCCGCTGGCGTCGAAATCAAGGGCAACCTCGGCTCCATCGGTTACGGCCTCGCAGCCATTGGTCCCGGCGTCGGCGTCGGCATCATCTTCGGTAACGGTACTCAGGCCCTCGCCCGCCAGCCCGAGGCTGCCGGCCTGATCCGCCAGAACCAGATTCTCGGCTTCGCCTTCTGTGAGGCGCTCGCCCTCATCGGTCTGGTCATGCCGTTCGTCTACCCGAGCGCCTGACCTCGGTCGCGAACAGCCCCATTAGACGGAAGGCACTGACGTGAACCCTCTGGTTCAGCTCGCGGCGGAGCAGGAAAACCCGCTCATCCCGCCGATTCCTGAGCTCATCATCGGCTTCCTCGCCTTTGTCATCGTCTTCGGTTTCCTCGCCAAGAAGCTCCTCCCGAACATCAACAAGGTTCTGGACGAGCGCCGCGAGGCCATCGAAGGCGGTATGGAGAAGGCGGACGCCGCCAAGCTCGAAGCCGAGAGCGTGCTTGAGCAGTACAAGGCTCAGCTCGCCGAGGCCCGGCACGAGGCCGCGCGGATGCGCCAGGAGGCGCAGGAGCAGGGTGCCGCGCTCATCACTGAGATGCGTGCGGAGGGCCAGCGTCAGCGTGAGGAGATCATCGCTGCCGGTCACGCCCAGCTCGCGGCCGACCGCAAGCAGGCCGCGCAGTCGCTGCGCCAGGACGTGGGCAAGCTCGCCACGGACCTGGCGGGCAAGCTCGTCGGCGAGTCCCTTGAGGACCACGCCCGGCAGAGCCGCACGGTCGACCGTTTCCTCGATGAGCTTGAGGAGAAGGCCGAGGCCGCTCGATGAACGGCGCGAGCCGCGAGGCACTGGCCTCCGCACGTGAGCGTCTCGACGCGCTGACCGACAGCCCGTCGGCCGACGCGTCGAAGCTCGCCGGCGAGCTGGCCGCCGTCACCGCGCTGCTCGACCGCGAGGTCTCGCTGCGCCGGGTCCTCACCGACCCGTCGCAGGCCGGTGAGGAGAAGGCCCAGCTGGCCGGACGGCTGCTCAGTGGTCAGGTCGGCGGGGACACCGTGGACCTGGTGGCCGGGCTCGTCCGGTCCCGCTGGTCGCAGTCGCGTGACCTGGTCGACACGGTCGAGGAGCTCTCGGCCACCGCCGACCTCACCGCGGCCCAGCGGGCCGGCACGCTGGACGACGTGGAGGACGAGCTGTTCCGGTTCGGCCGGATCGTCACCTCCAGCACCGGACTGCGGGCCGCGCTCACCGACCGCACCGCATCGGGCACCGCCAAGAGCGAGCTGCTGCGCAGCCTGCTCGGCGGCAAGGCCGACGCGGTCACCGAGCGTCTGATCGTGCGCCTTGTGACCCAGCCGCGTGGACGTAGCCTGGAGGCGGGACTGGAGTCCCTGTCCCGGCTCGCCGCGGAGCGCAGGGACCGCACGGTCGCGGTCATCACCTCGGCGGTGCCGCTGAGCGACGGCCAGAAGCAGCGCCTCGGCGCCGTACTGGCCAAGCTGTACGGCCGCCGGATGCACCTCAACCTGGACGTGGACCCCGCGGTCCTCGGCGGGATCCAGGTGCGGGTCGGCGACGAAGTCATCAACGGCTCCATCGCGGACCGTCTCGACGAGGCGACTCGTCGGATGGCCGGCTGACCAGCAGACAAAGCCACCAACTCAACAGTACTGATAACGGCCCGAGTTGGGCCGACAAGTAATTGATTCGGGCCCAACAAGGAGAGCAGGGAACCCAGATGGCGGAGCTCACGATCCGGCCGGAGGAGATCCGGGACGCACTGGAGACGTTTGTCCAGTCGTACCAGCCGGACGCGGCCTCGCGCGAGGAGGTCGGTACGGTCAGCGTGGCCGGCGACGGTATCGCGAAGGTCGAGGGTCTTCCCTCGGCCATGGCGAACGAGCTGCTGAAGTTCGAGGACGGCACGCTCGGTCTTGCGCTGAACCTTGAAGAGCGCGAGATCGGCGCGATCGTTCTCGGCGAGTTCAACGGCATCGAGGAGGGCCAGCCGGTGCAGCGCACCGGTGAGGTGCTCGCGGTCGGCGTCGGCGAGGGCTACCTCGGCCGCGTCGTCGACCCGCTCGGCAACCCGATCGACGGCCTCGGCGACATCGAGACCGAAGGCCGCCGTGCGCTGGAGCTCCAGGCTCCCGGCGTCATGGTGCGCAAGTCCGTGCACGAGCCGATGCAGACCGGCTACAAGGCCGTCGACGCGATGGTGCCGATCGGCCGCGGTCAGCGTCAGCTGATCATCGGTGACCGGCAGACCGGCAAGACCGCGCTGGCTGTCGACACGATCATCAACCAGCGCGACAACTGGCGCACCGGCGACCCGTCGAAGCAGGTCCGCTGCATCTACGTCGCCATCGGCCAGAAGGGCTCCACCATCGCGTCCGTACGCGGTGCGCTGGAGGAGGCGGGCGCCCTGGAGTACACGACGATCGTCGCGGCTCCGGCTTCCGACCCGGCCGGCTTCAAGTACCTGGCGCCGTACACCGGTTCGGCCATCGGCCAGCACTGGATGTACGCCGGCAAGCACGTCCTGATCATCTTCGACGACCTCTCGAAGCAGGCCGACGCCTACCGTGCCGTCTCGCTGCTGCTGCGCCGTCCGCCGGGCCGTGAGGCCTACCCGGGCGACGTCTTCTACCTGCACTCCCGTCTGCTGGAGCGCTGCGCGAAGCTCTCCGACGACATGGGCGCCGGTTCGATGACGGGTCTCCCGATCGTCGAGACCAAGGCGAACGACGTGTCGGCGTTCATCCCGACCAACGTCATCTCCATCACCGACGGCCAGTGCTTCCTGGAGTCCGACCTCTTCAACGCAGGCCAGCGGCCCGCGCTCAACGTCGGTATCTCGGTCTCCCGTGTCGGTGGTTCGGCCCAGCACAAGGCGCTGCGCCAGGTGTCCGGCCGACTCCGTGTCGACCTCGCCCAGTACCGCGAGCTGGAGGCGTTCGCCGCCTTCGGTTCCGACCTGGACGCTGCGTCGAAGGCGTCGCTGGAGCGCGGTAAGCGCATGGTCGAGCTGCTGAAGCAGGGCCAGTACGAGCCGATGCCCGTCGAGGAGCAGGTCGTCTCCGTCTGGGCCGGTACCACCGGCAAGATGGACGACGTCCCGGTCGGCGACATCCGCCGCTTCGAGTCCGAGCTGCTGGAGTACCTGCGCCGCGAGCGCAAGGAGCTCCTCACCTCGATCGCCGAGGGCGCCAAGATGTCGGACGACACACTGACCTCGATCGCCGACGCGATCACCGCCTTCAAGCGGCAGTTCGAGACCTCGGACGGCCAGCTCCTGGGCGAGGACGCGCCGGCCGTCAACGTCTCCAAGTGACGACGGAAGGGACCTGACTCATGGGAGCCCAGCTCCGGGTCTACAAGCGTCGCATCCGATCCGTCACCGCGACCAAGAAGATCACCAAGGCGATGGAGATGATCGCCGCCTCGCGCATCGTCAAGGCGCAGCGCAAGGTGGCGGCGTCGATGCCGTACGCGACCGAGCTCACCCGCGCGGTGACCGCGGTGGCGACCGGCTCCACGACCAACCACCCGCTCACCACCGAGGCCGAGTCCCCGGTCCGTGCCGCGATCGTGCTCATCACGAGCGACCGCGGTCTGGCCGGCGGCTACTCCTCGAACGCCATCAAGGCGGCGGAGCGGCTCACCGAGCGGCTGCGCGGTGAGGGCAAGGAGGTCGACACGTACATCGTCGGCCGCAAGGGTGTCTCGTACTACGGCTTCCGCGAGCGCAAGGTCGTGGATTCGTGGACCGGGTTCACCGACAGCCCGACCTACGCGGACGCCAAGCGGGTCGCCGCGCCCCTGATCGAGTCCATCGAGAAGGAGACGGCCGAGGGCGGCGCCGACGAACTGCACATCGTCTTCACGGAGTTCGTGTCGATGATCACGCAGAACGCGGTCGACAGCCGGATGCTGCCTCTCTCTCTCGACGAGGCCGCCGAGGGCGGAACACCCGCGGACAGCACGAAGGACGAGATCCTTCCGCTGTTCGACTTCGAGCCGTCGGCGGAGGACGTCCTCGACGCTCTGCTGCCGCGCTACGTCGAGAGCCGTGTCTACAACGCACTGCTTCAGTCGGCTGCCTCCGAGCACGCCGCCCGTCGCCGTGCGATGAAGTCGGCCACCGACAACGCCGGGGATCTCATCAAGAACCTCACCCGGCTTGCCAACGCGGCCCGCCAGGCCGAAATCACCCAGGAAATCAGCGAGATCGTCGGTGGCGCAAGCGCCCTGGCCGACGCGACCGCGGGGAGTGACAGGTAAATGACGACGACTACCGAAAGCGCCGTGACCGCCGCCACGGGCCGCGTTGCCCGGGTCATCGGCCCGGTCGTCGACGTGGAGTTCCCCGTCGACGCGATGCCGGAGATCTACAACGCCCTCACCGTCGCGGTCGCTGACCCGGCCGAGGACGGCAAGCTCAAGACGCTGACGCTCGAAGTGGCCCAGCACCTGGGCGACGGCGTGATCCGCGCGATCTCGATGCAGCCCACCGACGGTCTGGTCCGCCAGGCCCCGGTCACGGACACCGGCGACGGCATCACAGTGCCCGTCGGCGACATCACCAAGGGCAAGGTGTTCAACACCCTCGGTGAGATCCTGAACAAGCCCGAGGCCACGTCGGAGATCACCGAGCGCTGGCCGATCCACCGCAAGGCGCCGGCCTTCGACCAGCTTGAGTCGAAGACCAAGATGTTCGAGACCGGGATCAAGGTCATCGACCTTCTCACCCCGTACGTCACGGGTGGAAAGATCGGCCTGATGGGCGGTGCCGGTGTCGGCAAGACCGTTCTGATCCAGGAAATGATCTACCGCGTCGCCAACAACCACGACGGTGTGTCGGTGTTCGCGGGCGTCGGTGAGCGTACCCGTGAGGGCAACGACCTCATCGAGGAGATGGCCGAGTCCGGCGTCATCGACAAGACGGCGCTCGTCTTCGGTCAGATGGACGAGCCCCCGGGCACCCGTCTGCGTGTCGCGCTGGCCGGTCTGACCATGGCGGAGTACTTCCGCGATGTGCAGAAGCAGGACGTGCTCTTCTTCATCGACAACATCTTCCGTTACACCCAGGCCGGTTCCGAGGTCTCCACGCTGCTCGGCCGTATGCCGTCCGCGGTGGGCTACCAGCCGAACCTGGCCGACGAGATGGGTCTGCTGCAGGAGCGCATCACCTCGACGCGTGGCCACTCGATCACCTCGATGCAGGCGATCTACATCCCCGCGGACGACCTGACCGACCCGGCGCCCGCGGCGACCTTCGCCCACCTGGACGCGGTGACCGTGCTGTCGCGTCCGATCTCGGAGAAGGGCATCTACCCGGCGGTCGACCCGCTGGACTCGTCGTCCCGCATCCTGGACCCGCGCTACATCGCGAAGGACCACTACGACGCCGGTATGCGCGTCAAGGGAATCCTTCAGAAGTACAAGGACCTCCAGGACATCATCGCGATCCTCGGTATCGACGAGCTGGGCGAGGAGGACAAGCTCGTTGTCCACCGCGCCCGTCGTGTCGAGCGCTTCCTGTCGCAGAACACCCATGTCGCCAAGCAGTTCACCGGCGTGGACGGTTCGGACGTGCCGCTCGACGAGTCGATCACCGCGTTCAACGCGATCTGCGACGGTGACTACGACCACTTCCCCGAGCAGGCGTTCTTCATGTGCGGTGGCATCGAGGACCTCAAGGCCAACGCCAAGGAGCTCGGCGTCTCCTGAGTCGCGCACCTGAGTCGGGCGCCGGCCCGCGCGGATCACCCGTGACCCGTGTGAGCCATCCGACTCGTGTGAGAGGGACGGGCCTGTCCCGTCCCTCTCCTCACGCCCATTAGACTTTGACCCAACACCCGGCAGCAGTGCCGGGTGGTGACCCGAGGAGCCACCCTTGGCTGCTGAGCTGCACGTCGAGCTGGTCGCGGCGGACCGTAGTGTCTGGTCCGGCGAGGCGACACTGGTTGTCGCGCGCACCACGTCCGGCGACATCGGCGTCATGCCCGGTCACCAGCCGCTGCTCGGTGTGCTGGAATCGGGCCCGGTGACCATTCGTACGAGCGAGGGCGGGACGGTCGTTGCCGCTGTGCACGGCGGTTTCCTCTCGTTCGCCGACAACAAGCTTTCGCTGCTGGCCGAGATCGCTGAGCTGGCGGACGAGATCGATGTCCAGCGCGCCGAGCGTGCGCTGGAGAGCGCGAAGTCGGACGATGACTCGGCCGCCGAGCGGCGCGCCGATGTCCGACTGCGTGCGGTGACGGGGAACTGACGCCTCCCACCGAGATTTGACCTCAGCCGCGGCCCGTCCGGAACCATCCGGACCGGGTCGCGGCTGAGGCGATGCAGAACCAGTTCCCTTACGGCATGAGGCGAGGAGGTCGGTGTAGATGATCCTCGCTCTGCTTGTGTGCGGCCTGGTCGTCGTACTGGTAGCGGTGGGGCTCTTCGTCTTCGGCCTCCGCCGGCGGCTGATCCAGCGTTCCGGGGGCACCTTCGACTGCAGCGTCCGCTGGGACCTCCCGGAGAAACCGGACACGTCCGGCAAGGGCTGGGTGTACGGGGTGGCCCGCTACAGCGGCGACCGCATCATGTGGTTCCGCGTCTTCTCGTACGCCCCCCGACCGCGCCGGACCCTGGAGCGCCAGTCCATCGAGGTCGTCTCCCGGCGTACGCCGGAGGGCGAGGAGGAGATGGCACTGCTCTCCGACGCGGTCGTGCTCCGCTGTTCCCATCAGGGCGTACGTCTGGAACTCGCGATGAGCGAGGACGCCCTGACCGGCTTCCTCGCCTGGCTGGAGGCGGCGCCACCCGGTCAGAGAGTGAATGTGGCCTGAGCAGAGCCTGGTTGCCCGGTCGGCTCAGCGCTCGCCGCCCGGTACCCACAGCACGTCCCCGACCTCCTTGTTCGCGGTGCGCGCCAGGATGAACAGCAGGTCGGACAGCCGGTTCAGATAGGTCGCGGTGAGCGCGTTCATCACCTCGCCGTGCACCTCAAGCGCGGCCCAGGTCGACCGCTCGGCCCTGCGGACCACGGTGCACGCCTGGTGGAGCAGCGCCGCCCCGGGCGTGCCGCCCGGCAGGATGAAGCTCCGCAGCTTGTCCAGCTCTTCGAGGAAGCGGTCGCAGTCGGCTTCCAGCTTGTCGATGTAGTGCTGCTCCACCCGCAGCGGCGGGTACTTCGGGTTCTCCGCCACGGGTGTGGACAGATCGGCCCCCACGTCGAACAGATCGTTCTGGACGCGGACGAGTACCTTCACCACCTCGTCCGGCAGCCCGCCGAGCGCCACGGCGGTGCCGATGACCGCGTTGGCCTCGTTGGCGTCGGCGTACGCGGAGATCCGCAGATCGGTCTTGGCCGTGCGGCTCATGTCGCCGAGCGCCGTGGTGCCCTGGTCGCCGGTACGGGTGTAGATGCGCGTCAGATTGACCATGCGGCCGAGCCTAGCCGGGCACGGTCAGCCGCCGGCCCCGCGGAAGACACGTGTGCCGACCGTCACGGCGACTGCCGCCAGGATTCCGGCCGTGAGCACCCCGTACAGCATCGCCGTACCGGTGTAATCGCCCACATAGCCCGCCCGTACCGCGTCCACCAGATAGCGGAATGGCATGAAGTGCGAGAGCACGTCCAGCCAGGCGGGGGCCAGTGCCATCGGGAGCATCAGGCCCGAGAGCAGCATCGACGGCAGGGTGACCGCGTTGATGACCGGGCCGAACTCGTGCGGCTTGGAGACCTTGAGGGCCAGCGCGTACGAGAGCGAGGCGAGGGTCACCGTCAGGACGCCCACAAAGACGAAGCCGATCAGCACCCCGCCCAGCGGTGCCCGCAGCCCCATCAGCAGCGCCGTCAGCACCAGCAGGACCGACTGGAAGACGAAGAGCGCCGCGTCCCGCAGGACCCGGCCCAGCAGCAGCGCGAGTCTGCTGACCGGGGTCGCCCGCATCCGCTCGAAGACCCCGGTCTGGTTCTCGATGATGATGGCGAAGCCACTGAACGACGCCCCGAACAGCGCGAGTTGGAGCAGCAGCCCGGGGACGAGTACCTGCCAGGAGCCGCCTCGTGAGCCGAGTGGCAGACCGGTCAGCAGCGGGCCGAAGAAGAGCAGATAGAGCAGTGGCATCAGGACGCCGAAGAGGATCTGGAACGTGGAGCGCGCCGTCTGCCGCGCATAGCGGCCGAAGATCAGCGCGGTGTCGTGCACCAGCATGGAAGGGCTCCTAGACGGATACGGGGGCGGTGTCGGCGGGCGTGGCGGTGCGGCCCGTGAGGGCGAGGAAGGCGTCCTGCAGGGAGGCGTCGGCGGAGCCCGCGTACTGGAGCTTGAGGGCGCAGGGCGTGCCGTCGGCCACCACCGTGCCCTCGTCCACGACGACGAGCCGGTCGGCCAGCGCGTCCGCCTCGTCGAGGTAGTGCGTGGTCAGGACGACCGTGGTGCCGTGCTCTTCCCGCAGCCCGCGCACCAGCTCCCACAGATCGGCCCGGCTGCCCGGGTCGAGCCCGGTGGTGGGCTCGTCGAGGAAGAGCACATCGGGCCGGTGGGTGAGGCCCATCGCGATGTCGAGCCGCCGCCGCTGGCCGCCGGAGAGCGCGGCGCACTTGCGGTCGAGCAGCGCGGTCAGGCCCAGTCCGGCCGCGAGTTCCGCGGCCCGCGCCGCCGCGCGGGTCCTGCCCAGCCGGTAGAGGCGGCCCTGGGTGACCAGCTCCTCGCGTACGGACATCTGGGGGTCGGTGCCGCCGCTCTGGGCGACGTAACCGATCCTGCGGCGGACACCCGCCGGGTCCTTCACCAGGTCGCAGCCCGCGACGGTGGCAGCGCCCGAGGTGGGGGCCAGCAGGGTGGTGAGCATCCGCAGGGTGGTGGTCTTGCCCGCGCCGTTGGGGCCGAGGAAGCCGAGGATCTCGCCGGGCCGGACCGTCAGGTCGATACCGCGTACGGCGTCCACCGGACCGGCCTTGGTGGTGAAGGTCCGGGCCAGCCCGGACGTACTGATGATTGGCATGGCACTCAGAAAAACAGAGTGACTTAAATTTTGCAACGCACTTCAGTTTTGGGCTTGCCTCAATTTCTCTCCGGGGCCGGCGGTCCGCATACGATGCGGGCATGGCTGAGGGGCTCAGAGAGCGGAAGAAGCGCCGGACCAGGCAGTACATCTCGGATGTGGCGACCGGTCTCTTCCTGGAGCGCGGCTTCGACGCGGTGACCGTCGCCGAGGTCGCCGAAGCCGCGGAGGTCTCCGTCAACACGGTGTACAACTACTTCCCGGCCAAGGAGGACCTGTTCCTCGACCGGAGCAAGGGCGTCGTGGACCGGCTCGCCCGCTATGTGCGCGGCCGGGACCGTGGCGAGTCCGCCGCGGGCGCGGTCCTGCGTGAGCTGCGGGACCAGGTGACGGCTGTCTCGCCCACGGTCGGCCTCATCGAGGGCTACGACCGCTTTCTGCGCGTCGTACAGGAAGCGCACACGCTGCGCTCCCGGATGTGGCACATCCAGCAGGAGTCCCTGGCGAACGTGGAGACGGCGCTGCGGGAGGAGACGGGCGCGGCCGTCTCCGACACGCTGCCGACCCTGATGGCCGGCCAGCTCTCCTGGATCCAGTCGACGCTGATGGAGTGGATCGGGGGCGAGCTGGTCTCCGGCCGCGCACCGGACGAGGTCTCCCGGCGGGCCCTGGATCTCCTCGACGGCATGGAGGAGATTCTGGGGGAGAAAGTACTCAACTACGCAGTACGGGCCTGAGGGTGACGCCCCGGAGTGTGATGTCCGCCATGTGGGACGTGACGCGTATCTCTTAGCCACCACAAGGTGCTCCGCTCCCTATAACCTCCGCCCCAGAGCCGTTCGCAGAAAGCCGTTGAAGGGGTGCCAATTGGCCAGGAAGCTCGCTGTCATCGGAGCCGGACTCATGGGTTCCGGAATTGCGCAGGTGTCGGCTCAGGCCGGCTGGGACGTCGTCCTGCGCGATGTCACCGATGCGGCCGTGACCCGCGGTACCGACGCCATCAAGGCGTCCTACGAGCGGTTCGTCGCGAAGGGCAGGCTGGAGGGGGCCGACGCCGACGCCGCGCTCGCCCGGATCACCACGACCACCGATCTGGACGCGGTCGCCGACGCCGACATCGTCGTGGAGGCGGTGTTCGAGAAGCTCGATGTCAAGCACGAGATCTTCCGTGCGCTGGACAAGCTGGTGCGGGACGACACGGTGCTCGCCTCCAACACCTCGGCCATCCCGATCACCAAGATCGCGGCGGTGACGGAGCGCCCGGAGCGGGTCGTCGGCGCGCACTTCTTCTCGCCGGTCCCGATGATGCAGCTCTGCGAACTGGTCCGCGGCTACAAGACGAGCGACGAAACCCTCGCCACCGCAAGGGAGTTCGCCGAGTCGGTCGGGAAGACCTGCATCGTCGTCAACCGCGATGTGGCGGGCTTCGTCACCACCCGGCTCATCTCCGCGCTCGTGGTCGAGGCGGCGAAGCTGTACGAGTCGGGCGTGGCCACCGCCGAGGACATCGACACCGCCTGCAAGCTCGGATTCGGGCACGCCATGGGACCGCTGGCCACAGCGGATCTGACCGGGGTCGACATCCTGCTGCACGCCACGGGCAACATCTACACGGAATCCCAGGACGAGAAGTTCGCTCCGCCGGAGCTGATGCGCCGAATGGTCGACGCGGGTGACATCGGCAGGAAGAGCGGGCAGGGGTTCTACAAGCACTGAATCGCACGTGCTGCTCCGCGATCACCTAGTTGGGTGAATTCGGTATCGGTTCGCTTACGGACGGCAACTTCTTTCCCGGCGGGGCAGTCAGTTCAGTGACAGACGTGAAAGACGTGACGGAGTCCGAGAACTCCCGGGGAGCGCATATGCATATCAGGGGCGACCACGTCGAGCTGGTCGTCGGGGGCCGCCTCGACGTCCGCAGCGCGGCGGACGCCCGTACGGTCCTGCACTCGGCCGTCGACGACGGAGTCGGCGACCTGGTGCTCGACCTGACCGCACTCGACTCGTGGGACGCCACCGGCCTCGGGGTCATCATGGGCGTCCACCGGCGGGCCGGGAGATGCGGCCGCCGGCTCGTCCTGCGCGGGGTCCCGCCGCAGATGCAGCGCCTGCTGGTGGCGACCCGGCTGCACCGCATCCTGGCCATCGAGGGCGGTATCGCCGCCGAATGCCTGCCCCGCGTCTGACGCAGGCCGTGGCCCGCTCCCGCTGCGCCGGCCGGCCGCCCTGCGCGCCGGGGACCCCCAGTGGTGACGGATACTGGCAGAAGGTCTAGGGTTCGGTCGCCTGCTGATTGACGAACCCATGTGCGGTAGGCGCCGGACCAGAAGCGACAGCGTGGTGTGCGAGGCCGGGAAGGCAGACCGCGCGCAACGCCGGCTGGGGGCTTTCACCTATGGACCCGATGAACAGCGGACCGGACGAGTACGGCCAGAACTCCGGCCACCGCCCGGCGCAGCAAGGTGGCCCGGTGCCGCCCAGACCACCGCGGGACCCGCTCGCGCCCGACCTCGGGCAGCCGGCGCCCGCCCGCGCCCGCACCGTGCGGCTCGTCACCGGTGACTTCCTGGTCACGGTGAACCCGGTCGACGGCAGTGAGATCGAACACTGCCCGCCGGGCGAGCACCCCGGCCCGCCGCCGCGCCACAGCCCCGAGGAGCGCGCCGATCTGCTCCGCGCGGCGGGTCCGCCGGTGCCCCCCGGCCCCGCCGGTCCCGAACTCCCGCTCATCGAGCGGCAGGAGGAGCACGAGCGGCTGGTACGGCTGCTGGCGCGCGGCCGGTCCGTACGTCTGACGGGGGCCGCCGGTTCGGGGCGCACCTCGCTCGTCGACGCCGTGGCCCGCGACTGCGCCGGTTTCGCGCCCGACGGCGTGGTCCGGCTCTCCGGATACCACCGCACCCCCGCCGACCTGCTGTACGGGCTCTTCGCCTCCGTCCACCGGGCACCCCAGTACCGCCCCGACCGGGCCGAGCTCCTTCCGCTGGTGCGGGGGATCGGTGCGATCGTCGTCCTGGACGACCTGGAGTTCGGCGGCGCCGCACTTGAGGAGCTGCTCGACGCCGCCCCCGAGTGCGCCTTCCTGCTCGCCGCGACCCCCGATGTGGCCGCCCCGCTCCCCGAGTCGCATCTGGAGGAGGTGTTCCTCGGCGGGCTCGGGCGCAGCGCCTCGCTCGACCTCCTGGAGCGCGCCGTGGGACGCCCGCTCACCGACGAGGAGGCCAACTGGGCGGGGGACCTCTGGTTCGAGTCGGAGGGGCTGCCGCTGCGCTTCGTCCAGGCGGGGGCGCTGCTGCGCCAGCGCGATCTGCTCCGTACCGGCCCCGACGCCTTCGGCGGCCACCCCGGGCCCGGCACCGACGACGCCCGTACGGACGGCTCAGGTCCCGCCGCCGGCGCGCCGGGTGACGCCCCCGAGGTCCCGCTGCCCACCCTCGGGCAGGGCGCGGCGCCCGCCCCGCTGCTCGCCGAGCGGCTGAGCGACGCCGCACGGGCCACGCTGGCCTTCGCCGTGGCGCTCGGCGGCGAGGTGCCGCACCAGGCCCATCTGCCGGCGCTGGTCGGGGACACCCACGCCGACGCGGCGATGGGGGAGCTGGCCGCCTCCGGGCTGCTCTCGGCTGCCGGTTCGCACCACCGGCTGGCCGCCGGTGTCGTACAGCAGCTGGAGGCCGCGGGATACGCCGACGACCCCACCGGGCACGCGCTGACCACCGCACAGCACTACGCCTGGTGGGCCGGGCACCCCTCGGTGGCCCCCGACCGGGCCGCCGCCGAGGCGGACGCCGTCCTCGCGGCGATGAGCGCACTCGTACCCGGCACCGAGGCCGGGCACCCCAGTGCCGCCGCACTGCTGGCCCGCAGCGCCGCTCCCGCCTTCGCGGCCGGGCTGCACTGGAGCGCCTGGGAGCGCGCCCTGCGGACCGGCCAGGAGGCGGCCAGGCTCTCCGGCGAGGTCGCCGAAGAGGCCTATTTCCACCATGAGTTGGGGGTACTGGCGCTCTGCACCGGCAATCCGGACCGGGCGCTGGCCGAGCTGGAGGCCTCGATAGCACTGCGCGGCGCGCTGGCCGACAAGGCGGGCACGGTCGCCGGGCGCAGGGCGCTCGCACTCATCGCCGACCGCTCGGGCGCCGCCTCGCTCGGCGGCTATCTGCCCGGCGGCCCCGGCGACACCCCGCCGCAGGGCGCCGAACTCCTGCCGCCCGCCGATGAGGACGCGGCCACACCGCCCGCCGGGACCGGCACAGCGGGCGCCGTCGTCTCGCTCTCCCCGTCGCCGGACGACCACATCACGCTGGTCACCCCGCAACTGCCCGGGCAGGGCGCCGCTCCGCACGGCCGGCGCCGTACGGTCCTGGGCGGTGCCCGGCGCAATCTGGTCGCCGCCGGAGCCGGTGTGCTGCTGGCCGGAGTGCTCGGCACCGTGGTCACCCTCGGCGCGACCGGCAACGACGGCTCCGGGGACGGCCGGCCGGGCCGGTCGGTCAACGACGACGGCGGCAAGGACGGGATGAGCGCGGACGAGCCCACTCAGACCACACCGGGCAGCTCCGACGGCGCGGCCGGCCGCGACTCCACCGGCCCCTCGACGCAGCCCACCCCCAGCGCGAGCGACAGCACACCCTCTCCGGGGGAGAGCACACCATCGGACGGCGCGTCCACACCGGGGGACAAGACCTCGTCGCCCTCGGGGAAGCCGTCCAGCCCCGGGAAGCCGCCCACCGAGCCGACGAGACCGCCGTCCAAGCCCTCGCACTCCCCGCCGGGCACCCCGTCGGGGTCACCGGGCGACCCCTCGGACAGCCCGAGCCCCACCCCGTCCGACTCCACGAGCGAGGACCCGCCGCCCGCCGATTCGCCCTCGTCCACACAGAGCGTCATGCGGCCCTCCACGGCGTCCAGCGCGCCCATGGACAGCGGGAGCCCGCCCACGCCCTCGCAGGACGCGTCGGCGTCCCCCTCGTCCCCGGCCGCCCCCTCCGGGGACTGAGTCCGGGGCGGGCGCAGAGCGTACGGCGGATGGGGGGCCGCGGCCCCCCCCCCGCCCCGCGGGGCCCCGCCCCCGCCGCCCCCCCCCCACACCGCGGCGGCCCCGGGGACGCGGCGGTCCGGTCTCATTAAAACAACAAAAAAAAGCCAC
>NZ_JBHYWP010000001.1:103626-193113 GCF_042751845.1 Streptomyces sp. NPDC059398
GCGGGGGGTGCGCGGGGGGGTGGGCCCCCCCCCCCGCTCCACACCCCCCCCCGCGCCCCCATTCCGTTCAGCCCTGTGCCGTATCCCCGTACCTCAGAAGAGCCGCAGCTTGTCGTCCTCGATGCCGCGCATCGCGTCGTAGTCGAGCACCACGCACTCGATCCCGCGGTCGGTGGCCAGCACCCGGGCCTGCGGTTTGATCTCCTGCGCCGCGAAGACGCCCTTCACCGGGGCCAGATGGGGATCCCGGTTGAGCAGCTCCAGATAGCGGGTGAGCTGCTCCACGCCGTCGATGTCGCCGCGCCGCTTGAGCTCGACGGCCACCGTCCCGCCGTCCGCGTCCCGGCAGAGGATGTCCACGGGGCCGATCGCCGTCATGTATTCACGCCGAATCAGTGTGTGGCCCTCACCGAGGGTTTCGATGCGGTCGGCCAGCAGCTCCTGGAGGTGCGCCTCCACCCCGTCCTTGATGAGCCCCGGGTCGACCCCGAGCTCGTGCGAGGAGTCGTGGAGGACCTCCTCCATCGTGATGATGAGCTTCTCGCCCGCCTTGTTCACCACCGTCCACTGACCGGTGTCGTCCCCCGTCCCCTCCTTCAGAGTGCAGGGCGGCGACATCCAGTTGAGCGGTTTGTACGCCCTGTCGTCCGCATGAATCGAGACGCTCCCGTCGGCCTTGACCAGAATCAGGCGCGGGGCGGACGGCAGATGGGCGGTGAGGCGGCCCGCGTAGTCGACGGAGCAGCGGGCGATGACGAGACGCATGGTCGGCAACGCTACTCGACATCGCCGCTTGTACGCGATTCGCCCTGAACAACCCCGTTCGTTATTGGCCGGTTGTGTGCCCATTCTCCTGGTGCGGCGACCTGTACACGCATACCGTGGAAGCAGGAGGTCGTCGCGTGTGTACTCTGCGTCGCGATCCTCCCGTCCCTGCCCGTAAGGCCCCGGCCGTTCCGGGGTCGCGAGAGGAGAACCCATGTCGCTCGACGTCTCACCGGCCCTACTCGAACAGGCCGAGCGAGGCGAGGTCGATGAAGCCGACTTCATCGACTGCGTCCGGACCTCCCTGCCCTACGCATGGGAGATGATCAGCTCTCTGGCGGTCCAGCTGAAGGTCGACGGCGGCGAGTTCGCCGACAACCAGACGCCGCCCCCCAATGAGCAGGCGCGCGGCCAACTGCTGCGCGCACTCGCGAGTGACGCGATACGAGGAGCGCTGCAGCGGCATTTCGGGGTGCGCCTCGCATTCCAGAACTGCCACCGTGTGGCGGTCTTCCCGCTGGATCCCTCGGTCGATGAGCGGCTCGGCCGTTTCACCTCGATCAGGGGCCAGCTGCTGAACCAGTCTCCGGAACTCAGGGACTGCTGACGCGCCGGGCTGCCGCTCCGTACCGCTGGAGGTGTCTTGGCTGTCGGAGCGGCAGCGCCCGGTTCCACCCGGATCAGTGCAACCTCGGGAGGACTTCGGCTCCGATCAGCCGGAGGTTCTCCTCGGTGGCCGCGACATCGCCCGAACCCTCCACCAGCATCGCGAACCGTGTGATGCCGGTCCTCTCCGCCGTGGCCGCGAGCCGGTCGGCAGCCAGGCGGGGAGGGCCCACCGGGTGGATCCCGCAGAGCATCTCCGTGTACGCGACCGGGTCCCGCATCGCGCGGTGCCTGCCGTCGACGGTCACATGGGCGTCAAGTCCCTGTTTGAGCCAGCCCGGCATCGCCTTCACCAGAGTCTCCACCGCATCGGCGCGCCGGTCCGCGATCTGCGCCACCCCGGCCGCCACATGGCCTGGATCCGCCACGGTCCCGGGTGCAACTCCCGCCGCACGTGCGTACGTTCGCCACAGGGCGGCCATTGCGGCCTTCTCCGTGTCGTCCGAGTGCATCCCGAGCAGCATCGGCAGCCCGCGCTCGGCGGCGAGCCGCACACTGGCGGGCGAGGTGCACGCCACGACGACCTCCGGCCCCGGCACCTCACCGCACCGCAGCTCCTGCGGCCTCGGTACGACGGGGACTTCACGGAACCGGAACCGCTCCCCGGCGGCCGAGACCCGGGACTCGCGCAGCCACCGCAGCAGCAGGTCCAGCGACTCCGGGAAGCCGCTCTCGTACGCGCCGAGTCCCGCGCCGAAGACCTCCAGGTCCACCCACGGTCCACCGCGCCCCACACCGAGGCTGAACCGCCCGCCCGACGTGATGTGCAGCAGCGCCGCCTGCTCGCCCAGTGCGACCGGGTGCACGGTCGGCAGCACGCTCACCGCCGTACCGACCTGGATCCGCCGGGTGCGGCCCAGGATCATCGCGGCCAGTGTCACCGCCGACGGGCACACCCCGTACGGAACGAAGTGGTGCTCGGCCAGCCAGACCGCGTCGAGCCCGGCCTCCTCGGCGACCTCGGCGGACCGGACCGCTCGGTGCAGCGCCTCTTCCTGCCCCTGCCCCGGGAACTGGGCTGCCAGTACAAATGCCCCAACACGCATCGCCTTACGCCTCCTTGCGGCCGACGCGACTCTCCCCTTACCGGCAACAACGTCTGACACGTGCCAAGGGCACGGCCCTTCGCAAAGTTGTTGTGATTTTCCGGTAAGCCGGGGCCCGGGGCTTCACATTCTCACGGTGAGCGGTACCGGTGGGGCGTTCCGCTGCCCGTAGGCTGGAGAGAGCGAGAAACTGTCCGCTCTGCCCCGTGAGGTGTTACGTGTCCCCGCGCCGCAACCGCCCCCGTGGCGGCGAGAAGCCGAGTGAGCCCGCCGGCGGGGGTGGTGGTCCCGACCGTTTCGGCCTCCAGGGCGCCGAGACATGGCAGGGCGAGGAGTGGTCGGTCCGCATGGTCAGCGGGGCGAGTGCGCAGGGCAAGAGGTACCGCTGTCCCGGCTGCGACCAGGAGATCCCCTCGGGGGTGCCGCATGTGGTGGCCTGGCCCGAGTACGGCGGGGTCGACGACCGCAGGCACTGGCACCGGGCTTGCTGGAACGCGAGGGACCGCCGCACCTCCCGGGTGCAGCGGTCCCGTAACGCACCGCGGTACTGACCGGCGGCCGGCGGCTGTCCCGATTGCCGCCCGGCAGCTGTCCTGACGACCGCCTCGCAGTGTCCCGGTGGCCGTCCCGCAGCGTCCCGGTGGCCGGTCCCGGCGGCCGGTGGCCTCAGACGTCGCGGTTGTTGAGCGTGGCGACCGCTCCCGCGTACACCACCGCCGTCACCGCGAGAAGGATCCACAGCGGCTGCCAGCCGGACGGTCCCGTGCTGGAGACCGAGGTGTTGTAGAGAGCGCTGAGCTGGTTGGGAATTGAGTACTCGAAGAGCTTCTCGCGCAGCGAGGAGAGCGAGTCCGCGAACATGAAGAGGGCCAGTACCAGCGGAAGCAGCAGCACCCCGAGCATGATCGTGATCGCACCGGCCGAGTGGCGGATCAGCGAGCCGACGGCCAGCGACAGCAGACCGAGCAGGGCGACATAGAGGCTGACGCCCACCGTCGCACGGATCCACTCCCCGACGTCCGGCGTCCGGGCGCCCATCCCCTTGAGCATCGCGTACTGGAACATCGCGACCAGCGCGGTCGTCACCAGCAGGATCACGAAGGCCAGCAGGAAGAAGACCACCGCCTTCGCCGCGAGCACCCGGGCCCGGCTCGGGCAGGCGGTCAGGGTGGTGCGGATCATGCCGGTGCCGTACTCGGACGCCACGGTCAGCACGCCGAGCGTGACGACACACATGGAGCCCAGCAGCACACCGAAGAAGCCCATGCTCAGCACCGGGGTGCCGCGCATGCTGGTACCGGAACCGGTCGCTCTGACGGCGACCGTGGACAGCAGGCCGATGCCGAAGACGAGCACGATCAGCACGCCGAGGGTCCACATCGTGGAGCGGACCGACCTGATCTTCGTCCACTCCGATGCGATGGCGTGCCCGAGGTGCGCGTCGGTCACCGGGATCGGGGAGACGTAGTGCGGTGCCCGGTGCGGTGCCCGCGATGGCTGGGGCGGCTGCTGCTGCGGCGGCTGGAACGGCGCGGGAGCGGGGGACGTCATCGGGGGTCCTTCGGGGCGTGAGCGGGCGCGGGGGCGGCTGCCTGCGGTGCGGCGGTACCGGTGGCGGGCGGCGCGGTGGGGGCCGTCGCGGGTCCGGTGGAGGCCGCTGCGGGGCCGGTCGTGGGCGCGGCGGCAGGGGCAGCGGGGGACGGCGGCGCTGCGGCCGGGGGAGCGGCGTACGGGTTCCGGCCGGGCGGCGGCGGGGCGTACCAGTCCTGCTGCGGCGGCTCGGGCGGCGCCGCGGGCGGGTCGCCGGGCCGGGCGAAGCCGGAGAGCTCGTCCGCCGTTGAGCGGTAGTCGACCGCCCCCTGGGTCATCCGCATATAGGCCTCCTCCAGGGATGCCTGGTGCGGGGAGAGCTCCCACAGCCGTACGTCCGCGTCATGCGCCAGGTCGCTGATCCGCGCCAGTTGCAGCCCCGTCACCCGCAGCGCGCCGTCCTGCTCCGGCATGACCTGCCCGCCGGCCTCGGTGAGTGTGGCCGTCAGCTTCTCGCGCTGCGGCACGTCGGGGGTGCGGACCCGGGCGAAGTCGGCCGAGTTGTGCGAGATGAAGTCCTTGACGCTCAGGTCCGAGAGCAGCTGGCCCCGGCCGATCACGATCAGATGGTCGGCGGTGAGGGCCATCTCGCTCATCAGGTGCGACGAGACGAAGACGGTACGTCCCTCCGCGGCGAGGGACTTCATCAGATTGCGGACCCAGAGGATGCCCTCCGGGTCGAGTCCGTTGACCGGCTCGTCGAAGAGCAGGACCTGCGGGTCGCCCAGCAGCGCGGCGGCGATCCCCAGGCGCTGCCCCATGCCCAGCGAGAACCCCTTGGAGCGTTTGCGGGCCACCTCCTGGAGGCCGACCACACCGAGCACCTCGTCCACCCGGGAGGCCGGAATCCCGGAGAGCTGCGCCAGCGACAGCAGATGGCTGCGCGCGCTGCGGCCGCCGTGCACCGCCTTGGCGTCGAGCAGTGCGCCGACCTGCCGGGGGGCGTTGGGCAGCTTGCGGAAGGGGTGGCCGCCGATGGTGACATGGCCGGCGGTCGGCTGGTCCAGACCGAGGATCATGCGCATGGTGGTCGACTTCCCAGAGCCGTTGGGCCCCAGGAAGCCGGTCACCATGCCGGGCCGTACCTGGAAGGAAAGGTTGTACACGGCCGTCTTGGCGCCGTAGCGCTTCGTCAGGCCGACTGCCTCGATCATTCTCCAGCCCCATCGACGTTCTGCGGGTCGTCGGGGCCTGGCCGCATTCGGCCGAACACCCCCGTATGAGTGAGGAGGATATCCAGCCCTTGACGGTTCCAGCCAAGTCGTGCGAACCGGCGGCTACCGGCCACCGGACCGGGGAACAGCCGTCAGGCGTCGCGCTTCTTCAGCAGCAGATAGCCGGCGAGCAGCGCCGCCACCACCCACAGCGCCATGATGCCGAGACCGCCCCACGGCCCGTACGGTGCGTCACCACTGCTCGACACCACCTGGGTGATCTTGCTTCCGGCCTGGTCGGGGAGGTATTCGCCGACCTTCTTGGTGGCGGAGACGCTCCCCAGGATGTTGGAGATCAGGAAGAAGAACGGCATCAGGATGCCCAGCGACAGCATCGGACTGCGCAGCAGCGAGGCGACGCCCATCGAGAACATCGTGATCAGGGTCATGTACAGCGCGCCGCCGATCACCGCGCGCAGCACACCGGGGTCGCCGATGTGGGAGCGGTGGCTGCCCAGCAGCGCCTGGCCGAGGAAGTACGTCGCGAAGCTCGTCACCACACCGACGACGAGCGCCAGGACCGTGGCCACCGTGATCTTGCTGATGTAGTAGGTGGCCCGCTGCGGTACGGCGGCCAGCGACATCCGGATCATTCCGGTGCTGTACTCGTTGGAGACCACGAGCACCCCGAAGACGATCAGCGCCAGCTGACCGAGCACGATCCCCGCGAAACTCACCGACGTCGGGTCAAAGGTGAGCTGGTCCGTACGGCTCATCTTGCTGAACTGCGAGTTCGAGAGCGCGCTGAAGAGCGCCCCGAACGCCACCGTCACCACCAGCGCACACGCCAGGGTCCAGACGGTGGACTGCACCGAGCGGATCTTCGTCCACTCCGACTTCATCACCTGGGCGGCCGCCATGGTCAGGCCCCCCTCTGCGGGTTCTGGCCCCATCGGGGCGGTTGCTGCTGGGGATTCTGCGGGGGGTTCTGGCCCCACCCCTGCTGCTGCGGGTTCTGACCCCAGCCGGGCTGCTGTCCCGGCTGTCCTTGCTGCTGTCCCGGCTGCTGCGGTGCGCCCGGGGTGCCCTGGCCGCCGTTGTGTGCGTGGTACTCCACCGACTCCGCGGTGAGCTGCATGAACGCCTCTTCGAGTGAAGCCTGCTGGGGGCTCAGCTCGTGCAGGACGAGCTGGTGCCGGGCGGCGAGTTCGCCGATCTCGGCGGCGGCTGTGCCGTCCACTTCGAGCGTGCCGTCGCCCGCCGGGACCGGCTTGTATCCGGCCTCGTGCAGCACGTCGCGGAGCCGCTCCTGCTGCGGGGAGCGCAGCCGTACGTACGACCGTGAGTTCTCCGCGATGAACTCCGCCATGCTGGTGTCGGCCATCAGCCTGCCCTGGCCGATGACGACCAGATGGTCGGCGGTGAGGGCCATCTCGCTCATCAGGTGCGACGAGACGAAGATCGTGCGGCCCTGTCCTGCGAGGGACTTCATGAGGTTGCGGATCCAGTGGATGCCCTCGGGGTCCAGACCGTTCACCGGCTCGTCGAACATCAGGATCTCGGGGTCGCCGAGCAGTGCCCCCGCGATCCCGAGCCGCTGCCCCATGCCGAGCGAGAAGCCCTTGGCGCGCTTCTTCGCCACGGCCGAGAGACCGACGGTCTCCAGCACCTCACCGACCCGGGAGGCCGGGATGCCGTTGCTCTGCGCGAGGCAGAGCAGATGGTTGTAGGCCGTACGCCCGCCGTGCATGCTCTTGGCGTCGAGCAGCGCGCCGATGTGGCGCAGCGGGTCCTTGAGGTCTGTGTAGTGCTTGCCGTCGATCCGGACGTCTCCCCCCGTGGGGTTGTCCAGGCCGAGGACCATACGCATCGTGGTGGACTTGCCGGCGCCGTTGGGCCCCAGGAAGCCGGTGACGATGCCGGGCCTCACATTGAAGGTCAGCTGGTCGACCGCCGTCTTCTCGCCGTAGCGTTTGGTCAGCCCCGAGAGTTCGATCACTACGTTCCGCCTCGTCGTGTCCGTTGATTCGCCTGGCCTTTCCCCCTGCCCCCGACCCGGCCGCGGAATCCTGAGGGCAGCACGCAGGACACGGTAGGCGCACGACAGGCCCCCCGCCACCGGAGTGACGGGGGGCCTGCGCTGTGGTGCGTACGAGTCCGGACGTGGCGGAGACGCGGCCCCGGGGGAGAGGCGACGTATCAGCGGCCCGACCGGCCGGTCAGCGGGTCTGCCGGTGGGCGAGACCGCCGGTCGGCGGCTCGACCGGTCGGCGAAACTGCTGCTCAGCGGGTCTGCTGCGCCGGGACGCCGCGGGAGGCCGGCTCCTCGTCGGCCGGTGCACCGGCGGCGGCCACCGCGGCACCGGTCAGCGTGGCCAGCATCTCGCGGACGTTGGTCAGCTGGGCGTTGATCGAGTCGCGGCGGTTGGTGAGCGCCGCCAGCTCGCGCTCCGATTCGCTGCGGATCCGGTCGGCCTTGGCGTTCGCGTCGGCCACGATGTCCTCGGCCTGGCGCTGAGCCGTCTCCACCGTCTGACGGGCGCGGCGCTCGGCGTCCGTGCGCAGCTTCTCCGCCTCCAGACGGAGCTGCTCGGCGCGGTGCTCGATCTCGGCCAGACGCTTCTCGGCCTTGGCCTGACGCGAGGCCAGATCGCGCTCAGACTGCTCGCGCCGCTTGGCCAGGTTCGTCTCGAAGTCCGCGGCGGCCTGGGCGGCCTTGGCGCGGGTCTCCTCGAAGAGCGCGTCGGCCTCCTCACGCTTGGACTGCGCGTCCTTCTGGGCCTCGGAGCGCAGCGAGGACGCGTCGCTCTTGGCCTTCTCGACGATCCGGACGCCCTCGTCCTCGGCCTTCGCCTTGCGCTCGGCGGCGAAGGACTCGGCGTCGTTGCGGACCTGCTGGGCGGCCGACTCGGCGAGCTCGCGGTGCTGCTCGGACGCGCGGCGGGCCTCCTCACGGAGGTCCTTCGCCTCTTCCTCGGCGAGCCGGAGGATCTTCTCGACGCGCGCGCCGAGACCCGCGTACGACGGCTCCGCGTCGTTGACCTGGGCCTGCGCGTTCTGCGTCTCAAGGTGGAGTTCCTCGATGCGCTTTTCCAGAGAGGTGATCCGTGCCAGAGCGCTGTCACGGTCGGCGACGAGCTTCGTAATGCGGTCATCCACCTGACCGCGGTCGTAACCACGCCGCACGAGCTCGAAGCCGAATGGGGAGGAAGTGTCGCTCATGGGGTTCCTGTCGAATGAGACCGGTGAGGTGATAGAGGGAATCCTAGGGGCCGAGGCGGCGTGTCATCGAGCGTATGCCCGTTTGATCTGGAGAATGTCCAGCCTTTTGAGTGGCTAGCCATCAGAAGGCTTGCCACTCGTGCGAGTTCCCCCGGCTGCCGCACCCGCCTTGACACCGTCCGCCGCCTTGCCGCCCCCGGTCGGCGCCTCGAAGGATTCCAACGCCTCAAGTACGTCCTGGACACGGGAGATCTCTGCCTGGATGTCAGCCCGACGGCGCATCAGCACATCGTGCTCGCGGGTGGCTTCCTCGATGAGATGGTCCGACTCGGTCACCGCGTCCGCCTTGAGCCGCTCGGCCTCCTGTATCAGACCGGCCTTCTTCTGCTCGGCCTCCTTCAGCAGGGACTCGG
Source organism: Streptomyces sp. NPDC059398 (assembly GCF_042751845.1). Classification (NCBI taxonomy): domain Bacteria; kingdom Bacillati; phylum Actinomycetota; class Actinomycetes; order Kitasatosporales; family Streptomycetaceae; genus Streptomyces; species Streptomyces sp. NPDC059398. The sequence continues at coordinate 112,483 of NZ_JBHYWP010000001.1, forward strand.
CGCGCTTGACCGCGGCGATCCGGACGCTGGCCGCCTCCGACTCGGCGTCCGCCACCAGCTCCTTGGCCTTCGCCTCGGCCTCGGCCTGCTGGTCGGCGGCGGCCTTCAGCAGCTTGTCGACGCGTTCCCCCGCGGACTTCAGCTGCTCGGCGGTCTCGCGGCGGGCCCGCTCGTGCAGCTCCTCGATCTCGGCCGTCACCCGGTCCCGCAGCTCCTCGGACCGCTCCCTTATGGCGGTGGCGTCCCGGCGTGCCCCGACGAGCAGTTCGTCGGCGTCCGTACGGGACCGTTCCACCAGGCTGTTGCCCTCGACGGTCGCGTCCGCGGTGATCCGGTCGGCCTCCTGGCGGGCCGCCCCGACCATCGTGTCGGCCTGCGCCTCGGCCTCCGTCGCGGTGCGCAGCGCCTCCTCCTGGGCCTTCGACATCAGCTGGTCGGCCTGTTCCGCCGCGTCCGCCCGGCGCTTGGCCGCGACCTCGCGGGCCTCGTCCAGCATCCGGTCGGACTCCGCCTGGGCCTCGGCGCGCAGCTGTTCGGCGGCGGCGTCCGCGTCGGCCCTGACGCGCTCCGACTCCACCCGGATGCGCTCGGCGGCCTGCTGGGCGGAGCCGACGGTCTCGGCCGCCTCGGCCCGCATCCGCTCCGACTCGCCCGACGCCTCCGCGATCAGGGCGTCCGCCTGGGCCGCGGCGTCCGAGCGGATGCGGTTGGCGTCCTCGCGGGCGTCGGCCCGTGCGCGCGCGGCGTCCTGCTCCGCCGACGCCACCGCGTCGGACGCCTCGGTCCGCATCCGCTGGGCGTACTCGGCGGTGTCCGAGCGCAGCTTGTCCGACTCGGCGATCGCCTCCGAAACGGTGCGCTCCGCAAGGGACTTGGCCGCCTCGGACTCCTCCTGGGCGACGCTGCGGATCCGGCTCGCATCCTCGGAAGCGCGCTCCCGCTCGGCGTACGCGTCGGAGCGGACCCGGTCCGCCTCCTCCTGCGCCTCGGTCCTGGTCCGCTCGGCCGCGTGCTCGGCCGCCGAACGCAGCCCGGTGATCTCCTCCTCGGCCTGGTCCTGGAGACCCGCGACGGAGTCCCGTACCTGCTGGGCGGTCTGCTCGGCCGCCGACACCAGCTCGCCGGCCCTGCGGTCCGCCTCCTCGACCAGCCGCGCCGCCTCGGCCTGCGCCTCCTCCACCCGCTTGCGCGCGGATGCCAGCAGCTCCTCGCTCTGGCCGCGGGCCTGGACCCGCTCCTGCTCGGCCTCGGAACGGGCCGACGCCAGGGTCTCGTCGGCCTCCCTGCGGCGCCTGTTGGCCTCCTCCTGGGCGGCGTCGAGCGCCTCCTGCGCCTCCGTGCCGACCCGTTCGGCCGCCGCCGCGGCCTCGGCGCGCATCCGGTCGGCGCTCTCCTGCGCCTCGGACTTGAGCCGCTCGGCCTCCGCGGTGGCCTCGCTGCGCAGCCGTACGGCGATGTTCTCGCCCTCGGCACGTGCCTGCGAGGCGTCGGCCGCGGCCTCGTCGCGCAGCCGCTCGGCCTCCTGCTCGGCCTGGTCGCGGAGGGCCCGGACCCGCTCGGCCGCCTCGGTGCGCAGCCGCTCCGTCTCGTCCGCGGTCTCCTTGCGCAGCCGCTGCGCCTCGGTGCGGGCGTCGGCCAGCGCCGTCTCGGCGCCGCTCAGCCGCTCCTCGGCCTCGGTGTGCAGCCGGGCCAGCTCGTCGGCCGCCTCGGCCCTGCGGGCCTCTATGCCGCGCTCGTTCTCCTCGCGCAGCGCACCTGCGGCCTCCTCGGCCTGGGTACGGGTCTGCTCGGCCTGCTCCTCCGCCTCGGCGGCCAGCCGCTCGGCCTCGGTACGAGTGCGCTCCAGGGTCTCCTCGGCCTGGGTGCGCAGCGTCGTGGCGCGCTCGACGGCCTCGGTGCGTACCCGCTCGGACTCGGCGTCCGCCGCCGCGCGCACCTCGCCCGCGTCGGCCTTCGCCTTGGCCAGCAGCTCCTCGGCGGTCCGCGCCGCCTCCTCGATCTGCTGGACGGCCTCCCGGCGGGCCTCGCCGCGGATCCGCTCACCCTCGGCGACCGCGTCGGCCCGCAGCTGCTCGGCCTCGCCGCGGAGCCTGCGCGCCTCGTCCTGGAGCTCGACCGTCTTGGCCCGGTACTCCTTGGTGTCGTCCTTGGCCGCGCCCTTGAGCTGCTCGGCGGACTCGGCGGCCTCGTCGCTGAGCCGCGCGGCCTCCGCCTCCGCCTCGTGCCTGATCCGCTCGGCCTCGTCGGCAGCGGCCCTGGTGGTCGACCTGGCGTCGTCGGACGCCTTGGTCAGGATCTCCTCGGCGGTCCTTGCGGCCTTGGCCAGCTGGGCCGCGGTGTCCTCGGCCGCCGTCGTACGGGCCTTGTCGCCCGCCTCGGTGACCATCCGCTCCGCGGTGCCGCGCGCGTCCTCAAGAGCCTGCTGGGCCTCCGCCTTGAGGGCCTCCGCGTCCTTGGTCGCCTCGCCGACCAGGCGGGCGATCTCGGCCTTGGCGGTGCGGGTGCGCTGCTCGTTGACCGACTCGGCCGTGGTGAGCTGCTTGGCCGCCGTGTCCTTCGCCTCGGCGAGTACCTTCTCGGCCTCCGCCCGCGCCTCGCGCAGGGCGCGCTCGGCCTCCTGGACCCGCTGCTCGGCGCCGCGGCTCAGCTCGGCGGCCCGCTGGCGGGCCTCGTCGGACTCGGCTGCCGTGGACGTACGGAGCTGCTCGGCGTGGGTGGTGGCCTCCTGCGCCTGGGTGGAGGCGGCGGTGAGCAGCCGCTCCGCCTCGGCGCGGGCCCGGCGCAGGAGGGCGTCGGCCTCACCGCGGGCCGACTCGGCCTCGGAGCCGAGCCGCTGACGGGCCTCGGTGACCAGCCGCTCGGCCTCGGCGCGGGCGGCGCTCAGGGACTGTTCGGCCTCGGTGCGTGACTCGTCCATGAGCCTGCGCGCCTGGGCCTCGGTCCGGGCGCGCAGCTGCTCGGCCCAGGCCACGTTCTCGTTGACGTGCGACTCGACGGTCTGCCGGCGCTCGGCCAGCTCCTGGTCCAGGCGCTGGCGCCGGGTGACCGCCTCGCTGTGCAGCTCGGCCTGGAGCCTGGCCTGGTGCTCGGCGTGCTCCTGGAGGATGCGCTGCGTCTGGGCGCGTGCCTCGCGCAGTTCGCGCTCGGCGTCGGTGCGCAACTGGTCGGCCTGCACCTGCGCGTTGCGCAGCATCTGCTCGGCCTGGTAGCCGATGTCCGCCTGGTCGTAGGCAGGACGGGACGCCAGACTGCGGCGCGCCTCATGGAGCTTGGCACGCAAGACCTCGACCTGGTAACCGAGGTCCTCGGCGTGCTGTACGGCCTTCTCCCGCTCGGTCTTCAGCCGGTCCATCTCGGCCTCGAACCGCGAAAGATGGTCGTCTTCAGCCCGGTGGCTCTCCTGGCGTTCGTAGCCCCGCACTGCGCGGTCCCATCCGTCCCCTGGTCGCAACACACTCTTCCCGTTCGAGCGCCGCCGTCTCGGTGATGACGGGCCCCCGGGGGAATGGTGTCAGATCAACGACGAGGCATGGGTCACAGGCCCCGATCCGGCCCCGGACCGGAGCCGCCCACTCTACCGGCCCGGGTATCCGGAGGTCAGTGCTCCTTCGGGGCCGGGGGGTCCGCTTCCTCCGCCGTTCCGTGCCCGGCGGCGGCCGTGACCAGTTCCGTCAGCACCCCGTGGCAGTCCTTGGGGTGCAGGAACGTGATGCGGGAGCCCATCGATCCGGTGCGCGGCTCGTCGTACAGCACACGGACGCCCTTGTCCCGAATATCCTGGGAATCACCGTCCACGTCCGCGGTCCCGAACGCGATGTGGTGCACGCCCTCGCCGTTCTTCGCGAGCCACTTGCCCACCGCGGAGTCCTCGCGGACGGACTCCAGCAGCTGGAGATAGGAGGCGCCGCCGTCGGATGTCTCATTGATCCTGAGCATGGCCTCCCGCACGCCCTGCTCCTCGTTGACCTCGGTGTGGAAGACCTCGAAGCCGTACGTCGCCCGGTAGAACTCGACAGTCGTGTCGAGGTCGAAGCAGGCGATTCCGATGTGGTCGATTCGCGTCAGCATTCCCCCAGTGCAGCGTGGAGACACCCGGTTACGCAACGTGCGCGCGATCACATGGGCGGGGCGATGACGAGCGGCGGACCGCTCAGTACATTCGAGTGCACCTCCTTCCGGGGGGACACCCCCCGACCCCCACTCGTTCACTCTCTTCCAAGGGGCCGCGCCTCATGTCTGGAACGAACAGCAGCACCTCCTCCGTGATCGTCGCCGGAGCCAGGACCCCGATGGGCCGGCTTCTCGGTTCGCTCAAGTCCTTCTCCGGCGCCGATCTCGGCGGTTTCGCGATCAAGGCGGCGCTGGAGCGCGCCGGTATCGGCGGGGACCAGGTGCAGTACGTGATCATGGGGCAGGTGCTCCAGGCCGGGGCAGGGCAGATCCCGGCACGCCAGGCCGCCGTCAAGGCGGGCATCCCGATGAACGTCCCCGCGCTCACCGTCAACAAGGTCTGTCTCTCCGGGCTGGACGCCATCGCCCTGGCCGACCAGCTGATCCGCGCCGGTGAGTTCGACGTGGTGGTGGCCGGCGGCCAGGAGTCCATGACCCACGCGCCCCATCTGCTGCCCAAGTCCCGCGAGGGGTACAAGTACGGCGCGGTCGAGATGCTCGACTCGATGGCGTACGACGGCCTCACCGACTCCTTCGAGTCCATCCCGATGGGTGAGTCCACCGAGAAGCACAACACCCGCCTCGGTATCGAGCGCGCCCCGCAGGACGCCTTCGCCGCCTCCTCCCACCAGCGGGCCGCCGCCGCGCAGAAGAACGGCCTGTTCGAGGCCGAGATCACGCCGGTCGAGATCCCCCAGCGCAAGGGCGACCCGGTCCTCTTCTCGCAGGACGAGGGCATCAGGGCCGAGACCACGGCGGAGTCGCTCGGCAAGCTGCGCCCGGCCTTCACCAAGGACGGCACGATCACCGCGGGCACCTCGTCGCAGATCTCCGACGGCGCCGCCGCGGTCGTGGTGATGAGCAGGGCCAAGGCGGAGGAGCTGGGTCTCGACTGGATCGCCGAGATCGGCGCGCACGGCAATGTGGCGGGCCCCGACAACTCCCTCCAGTCCCAGCCGTCGAACGCCATCCGGCACGCGCTGGGCAAGGAGGGCATCGGTGTCGAGGACCTCGACCTCGTCGAGATCAACGAGGCGTTCGCGGCCGTCGCCGTCCAGTCAATGAAGGACCTCGGCGTCTCGCCGGAAAAGGTGAACGTGAACGGCGGTGCCATCGCGCTCGGCCACCCCATCGGGATGTCCGGCGCCCGGGTGGTCCTGCACCTCGCGCTGGAGCTGAAGCGGCGCGGCGGCGGGGTCGGCGCGGCGGCGCTGTGCGGCGGCGGCGGGCAGGGCGACGCCCTGATCGTGCGCGTACCCAGGTAGGAGCGGAGCGGGACCGGTCCGGGGCTGCGACGGGCACCCGGGTACGGGTCCGTGCGGGTACGGGACCGGCCGCGTACGGGCCGGGGCCGGGTGCCGTATCCGGCGGGAGACGGCATCGGCCGGATAGGGCACCGACCGGATACGGCATCGGCCCGGCGAAACTGATCAGAACTGAGCGGAACTGAGCGGAGCTGTGAACGTGGACATGGACGTCCCCACCCTGGTCGGACAGGCCCGTGAGGGCAGGCCGAGGGCCGTCGCCCGGCTGATCTCCCTGGTGGAGGGGGCGTCCCCGCAGCTGCGCGAGGTGATGGCACGGCTGGCTCCGCTGACCGGCGGCGCGTACGTCGTCGGGCTGACCGGTTCGCCGGGGGTCGGCAAGTCGACTTCGACATCGGCGCTGGTCTCGGCGTACCGGCGGGCCGGCAAGCGGGTCGGTGTGCTCGCGGTCGACCCCTCGTCGCCGTTCTCCGGGGGCGCGCTGCTCGGCGACCGGGTCCGGATGTCCGAGCACGCGTCCGACCCGGGCGTCTACATCCGCTCCATGGCGACCAGAGGCCATCTGGGCGGCCTCGCCTGGGCCGCCCCGCAGGCGATCCGGGTGCTGGACGCCGCGGGGTGCGATGTGGTGCTGGTGGAGACGGTCGGCGTCGGCCAGTCCGAGGTGGAGATCGCCTCGCAGGCCGACACGTCGGTGGTGCTGCTGGCCCCCGGGATGGGCGACGGGATCCAGGCCGCCAAGGCCGGGATCCTGGAGATCGGCGATGTGTACGTCGTCAACAAGGCGGACCGGGACGGCGCCGACGCGACCGCGCGCGAGCTCAACCACATGCTGGGCCTGGGCGAGGCGCGCACCCCGGGCGACTGGCGCCCGCCGATCGTGAAGACGGTGGCGGCGCGCGGCGAGGGTGTCGAAGAGGTCGTCGAGGCGCTGGAGAAGCACCGGGCCTGGATGGAGGAGCACGGCGTCCTGGCGGAACGCCGCAGGGCACGCGCGGCACACGAGGTCGAGACGATCGCGGTGACGGCCCTGCGCGAACGCATCGGCGACCTGCGCGGCCACGACCGCCTCGACGCCCTGGCCGACCGCATCGTCACCGGCACCCTGGACCCCTACGCGGCGGCGGACACCCTGGTGGAAGCGGTGACGGAGGGGGCGGCTGGGGCCGGCGGGGCGCCAGGTGCTGAGGGCTTGTCGGACTGAACCCCGGGGGCGGATTCGCCGGGCCGGGGCCGCTGGAGTCCGCCCAGCGCTTTGACCCCGCCCGCCGCTCCGCGGACCCCGTCCCTCCGCATGTGCTCCGGCTCAGTCGTCGTCCTGGTCGTCGTCGTGCTGGTGGCGGTTCTGGTGTTCGGAGATGACCTTGCCGGTGCTCAGGTTGATGTAGACCTCGTGCCGGGTGCCGTTGTGGGCGGTCACCTCGGCCTCCCAGCGGCCGTTGTCCAGCTCGACCGATGTGACCGTGCCGGGGACGGCGCCGCGGGCCACCGAGGCGGCGTGGACCGCGGTGACGGGGGCGCCCTTGCGGTCGTCCTGGTCGCCGCCGTCCTGGCGCGAGGAGGTGACCTTGCCGGTGGTGCGGTCCAGATGGATCTCGTGCCAGACCTTGTCCTTGCCGTAGAGGTCCACCTCCCAGCGGCCGTGGTCCAGTTCGGCGGAGGTGACCGTGCCCGGCTCGGATGCCTGGGCCGAGCGGATCACCTGGTCGACGGTGGCCGGGCCGCTGGAGCCCGCCGCCGCTCCCGACGCGTTGCCGGTGTCCGGTGCGGACCGCCCGGCCGTCGGGGCAGCCTTCGCGGAAGCCGCCGTCGCGGCCGAGTGCGGTGCGGAGCCCGAGCCGCCGTCCGCGAGGGCGACCCCGGTGGCCGTGCCGCCCGCGGCCAGGGCCGCGGCGGCGATGCAGGCGATGACGTAGTTGCGCTTCATGAGTGAGTACCTCCAGGAGGCGAGTGCGGTGGCTGGTCCGGCCGGTTCTGCCGTCCCGGCTGCTTCGGACAGCTCCCAATCTGCCGCGGGCCTGCTGAACGCAGCCTGAAGCCCCCTGAAGATCCCTTCAGCATGGATTTGGGAGGCTGTCCCCATGCGCCTGTTGATCGTGGAGGACGAGAAGCGGCTCGCGGTGTCCCTCGCCCGCGGACTCACCGCCGAGGGTTTCGCCGTGGATGTCGCGCACGACGGCCTCGAAGGGCTGCACCTGGCCAGCGAGGGCCCGTACGACCTGGTCGTGCTCGACATCATGCTGCCCGGGATGAACGGCTACCGGGTCTGCGCGGCGCTCAGGGCGGCGGGCAACGACGTGCCCATCCTGATGCTGACGGCCAAGGACGGCGAGTACGACGAGGCCGAGGGGCTCGACACCGGGGCCGACGACTACCTCACCAAGCCGTTCTCCTATGTGGTCCTCGTCGCCAGGATCAGGGCGCTGCTCCGCCGGCACGCGGCCGGGCGGCCGTCGCCCGTGCTCACCGCGGGCAGCCTCACCGTCGACACCGCCACCCGCCGGGTGCACCGCGCGGGCACCGAAGTCGCCCTCACGGCGAAGGAGTTCGCGGTCCTGGAGCAACTCGCCGTCCGCCAGGGCGAAGTGGTCGGCAAGCCGGAGATCCTGGAGCACGTCTGGGACTTCGCCTACGAGGGCGACCCGAACATCGTCGAGGTGTACGTGAGCGCCCTGCGCCGCAAGCTGGGCGCCGGACTCATCCAGACCGTGCGCGGCGCGGGGTACCGTCTGGTCGCCGAATGAGGCGCCTGCTCGGTTCCGTACGGGCCAGGGCGGCGCTGGGCGCGACGGCCGTCGTCGCTGTCGCGCTGGTCGCCGCGGGGCTCTCGCTCCTGAGCGTCCTGCGGTCCAACCTCACGGGCCAGACCGATCTGCGCGCCGAGGTCGTCGCCCAGAACATCGCATCGCAGGTCGCGCTCGACGTCCCGTACCGCAAACTCCATCTGCCCGACTCCGACGAGAACCCGGTGCAGGTGGTCACCGAGCACGGCGGACTGCGCGCCGCCAGTGACGATCTGGACGCCGTGACGGGGACGGCGACCACCGCGGTGCATCCGGCGCCGGCCGAGTCGAAGCACGACGACGACCATGGCGACGACAAGAGCCACGGCAAGAGCGACGACAAGAGCGACGACAAGAGCGACGACGACGATGACGACCACGGCAGCGGCGACGATCCGCCGCGCGGTGAGGTCTCGCACGACGACCCCCACTTCAGCTCCGGCACCGCGACCGTGGACGGTGACACCGCCGACTACCGGTTCGCCGCGGTCGAGGTGACCAACGGCAGCGACGACACCCTGATCGTCTACGCGGGCGCCCCGCTCACCACCGAGCAGAGCGCCGTCAGCACGCTCCGCGGCGCGATGCTCATCGGGCTGCCCGCCCTCCTGCTGGTCGTCGCGGGCGTCACCTGGCTGGTGACCCGGCGCGCCCTGCGCCCCGTCGAGGGGATCCGGCGGGAGATGGCGGCGATCACCGCGTCCGAGGACCTCGGCCGGCGGGTCCCGGAGCCCGGCTCGCACGACGAGGTGGCCCGGCTGGCCCGTACGACCAATGAGACGCTCACCGCCCTGGAGCGCTCCGTCGACCGGCAGCGGCGGTTCGTCGCGGACGCCTCCCACGAACTGCGCAGCCCCATCGCGAGTCTGCGCACCCAGCTGGAGGTCGGCGCCGCGCACCCGGAGCTGCTCGACGTCGAGGGCGCGGTCATGGACACTGTACGGCTCCAGCAACTGGCCGCCGATCTGCTGCTGCTCGCCCGCCTGGACGCGGGGGAGCGGCCCGGTGCGGCGCGGATCGACCTGGGGGAGCTGGTGCGCGAGGAGGTCTCGCGGCGGCACGGGGGCCGGGTGCCGGTGACGGTCGACGCCGCGAACGGGCTCGAAGTGGAGGGATCCCGCGGGCAGTTGGCGCGGGTGATCGGCAACCTCCTGGACAACGCCCAGCGGCACGCGCGCTCGGGCGTCGAGGTCTGCGTACGGGAGCGGAACGGCCGGCTCGTCGCGGAGGTCGCGGACGACGGCCCCGGGGTGCCGCCCGCGGAGCGTGAACGGATCTTCGAGCGGTTCGTACGGCTCGACGACGCCCGGACCCGTGACGACGGGGGCGCCGGTCTCGGCCTGGCCATCGCCCGCGATGTCGCGCACCGGCACGGCGGGACGCTCACCGTCGGCGACGGCGCCGCCTTCGCCCTGGACCTGCCCGCCCCGCGGACCGGGGACGCCCCGCGGACCCAGGACACCCCGCCCGCCCAGGACGCTCCGCGGGCCCGGGCAGCCAAGGGGAGCGGCCCTGGCGGCGTCTGACACACTGAGCGCGAACCCAGGCGGTGCGGTGAAGGAAACCGGTGCGATTCCGGTACGGTCCCGCCACTGTGACCGGGCCTCGCGGCCCGGAAGCCAGACACTTCCCGCGCCGCCTTCTCCGTACGACCTGGGGACGAGGACATCCCCCGGAGAGGCCCGGCCATGCCCCGTAACCCCCGGACGTCGCGCGCCGCACTGGCGCTCATACCCCTGATCCTGCTGCCGCTCGCCGGCTGCGGGGCGGGCTCCACGCAGGACACGGGCGCGGACAGGGGCGCGAAAGCTCCCGCCGGATTCCCGTACACGGTCGACAACTGCGGGACCAGGACGACCTTCGACGCGCCCCCGAAGCGGGCCGTCACGATGAACCAGCACGCGACGGAACTCATGCTGGCCCTCGGACTCCGGGACCGGATCGCGGGCACCGCCTACCTCGACGACAAGGTCCTTCCCCGGTACCGCGCCGACTACGCGAAGACCAAGGTCATCGCCAAGGAGTACCCGTCCCGGGAGACCCTCCTCGGCGCCAACCCGGACTTCGTCTACGGCGGTTACGCCAGCGCCTTCGACAAGGCCCAGGGCCGTGACCGGGCCGGGCTCCAGAAGTCGGGCATCAACACCCGGCTCAATATCGAGAACTGCACCGGCGGCCCGGTCGGCCTCGGTCAGCTCAGCACCGAGATCACCCAGGTCGCGCGGACCTTCGGCGTTCCCGGCCGCGGCCGGAAGCTGATCGCGGAGCAGAAGGAGAAGATCGCGGCCGTCGAGGCGAAGCTCAAGGGGGCGGACCGGCCCTCGGTCTTCGTGTACGACTCGGGGGACAGCTCGGCGTTCACGGCGGGCGGCAGCGGTATCGGCAACGAGATCGTGTCACTGGCGGGCGGCACCAACGTCTTCGCCGATCTGGGGAAGAGCTTCGGTGATGTCTCCTGGGAGCAGGTCATCAAGCGCAGGCCCCAGGTCGTCGTGGTCTACGACTACGGCGGGACCAGCGTCGCGGCGAAGAAGAAGCGGCTGCTCGGCGATCCCGCCCTCAAGGACGTCCCCGCCATCAGGAACAGGCGTTTCGCGGTGCTGCCGCTGTCGTCGGCCGTCCTCGGCGTACGCGTCGCTGACGCCGTCGGGGACCTGGCCGCGCAGCTGCACCCCGACGCCGGATGAGGGCCGGGACCAAGGCCCGGCCGCATCCTCCGGCCTCGGGTGTGCTGCGTTCGATGCCCGTCGTGACCGGTGTGCTCACCGTGGTGCTGCTCGCGACGGCGGTGGCGGGACTGGCGCTCGGCCCGGTGCGCATCCCGCCGGGCGAGGTGCTCCGGGTGGTGCTGGGCGGCGAGCGGAGCGGCGCGTATCCGACGATCGTGTGGGACGTGCGGCTGCCCCGGGTGGTGCTCGGGGCCGTCGTCGGGGCGGGGCTCGCGCTGTCCGGGGCGGTCCTCCAGGCGCTGGTGCGCAACGCGCTGGCCGATCCCTTTCTGCTGGGCGCCTCCTCGGGGGCGTCGGCCGGGGCGGTGCTCGTCATCGTCTTCGGCCTCGGCACGGGGGCCGCGGCGACCGTGGCGCTGCCGGCCGCCGCGTTCATCGGCTCGATGGCGGCGCTGGTCGCGGTGTACGCGATGGCCAGGCGCGGCGGGACGATGACGACGGGGCGGCTGATCCTGGCCGGAGTGGCGATCCAGTACGTGCTGTCCGCGCTCACCAGCCTCGTCCTGGTGCTCTCCGCGCAGGCCGAGCATGTGCGCGCCATCATGTTCTGGACGCTGGGCGGTCTCGGCGGGGCCCGCTGGGACGAACTGGCGCTGCCCGCCGGGGTGCTGGCCGTCGGCGCGGTGGTGCTGATCGCGCTGGCCAGACCGCTGGACCTGCTGCTCGCCGGTGAGGAGGGAGCACGCAGCCTGGGCCTGGATCCGGGCCGGTTCCGGGGCGCCGTCTTCATCGGGGTCTCGCTGATCATCGGGGTGCTGGTGGCGTTCAGCGGGGCGATCGGCTTCGTCGGGCTGATGGTCCCGCACGCCGCCCGGCTGGTGGTGGGGGCGGGCCATCGCAGGCTGCTGCCGGTCACCGCGCTGGGCGGGGCGGTCTTCCTGCTGCTGGCCGATCTGCTGGCCCGCACGGTGGCCGCACCCGAGGAGATTCCCGCGGGCGTGGTCACGGCGCTGGTCGGCGGGCCGTTCTTCCTGTGGCTGCTGCGCCGCTCGTCCCGTACGGAGGGGATCACCGGATGAGCACGGCACCGGCCGCCCTGACGGCGGAGGCGATCGGCTACGAGGCCGGGGGCCGGGCCCTCCTGGACGGGGTGTCCCTGGACGCCCGGCCCGGTGAGACGGTCGGCCTGGTCGGGCCCAACGGCAGCGGCAAGACGACGTTTCTGCGCTGTGTGTACGGGGCGCTGCGTCCCGCATCCGGACGGATCCTGCTGGACGGCGGGGACGCGGCCGGGCTCGGAGTGAAGGAGCGGGCCCGGCGGATCGCCGTCGTCCCGCAGGACAGCCCCGGCTCCTTCGGACTCACCGTCCGCGAGGTGGTGGCGATGGGCCGCAGCCCGCACAAACGGTTCTGGGAACAGGACGGCGCCGAGGACGCGGAGCGGATCGATGCCGCGCTTGACCGGGTCGGGGCGGGCCCGTATGCCGGGCGGCGGTTCGACGAGCTGTCCGGCGGGGAACGCCAGCGGGCGCTGATCGCCCGCGCCCTGGTGCAGGAGCCGGGGCTGCTCGCCCTGGACGAGCCGACCAACCACCTGGACATCCGCTACCAGTTGGAAATCCTCGCGCTCGCACGCTCGCTCGGCACCACCAACCTCCTCGTCCTGCACGATCTCAACCTGGCCGCCGCGTACTGCGACCGGCTGTTCGTGCTGAGCGGCGGGCGGCTGGTGGCGTCCGGCGCCCCGGACGACGTCCTGACCGAGGAGATGCTGGATGAGGTGTACGGCGTACGGTCGCGGATCGGTGCGCACCCGGTCACCGGAGCCCCGCACGTCTTCTACCACCCGACGTCATGAACGACGGGACACAGCCCTGGGACCCGCTTCCGTTCGGCCCGCGCTGGCAGGTCGCCGAGGGCGAGCCGCCCGCCGCCGATGCCGGACGGTGGCTGGCGGCCGACCGGCTCGCGGATCCGTCCAGTGACGAGCTGGGCCGGCTGCTGGAGGCCGAACGCACCGGCAGCGGCCATCGCACGGCCCACGCCACGGCGTTGACCGTCATGGCGGTGTACGCGGGCCGGGTCACCGCTGCCGCCGTGCTGCACTGGGCGCTCTACGACGAGGTGCCCGATCTCGGCTCCGGCAATGTGCTGCTGCGGCCGGGGGCCCACGGCATCGACGGGGTCCGGGTGCGCCGGGCCCGGCTGCTCGCCCCCGCGGACGGTGAGGAGCCCGTACGGCTGCTGCACCGCACCGTCCTCGACGGGCATCTGCTGCCGCTGGCCGACGCGCTGCACAGGCGGACCCGGGCGGGGGCACGGCAGTTGCGCGGCGGGGTCGCCCACGGGTGCGCCACCGCGCTCTGCGCGTACGGCGCGGAGACCGGCCTGCTCGCCGAGCGCTGGCGGCGGTTCACGCAGGGAGCGCCCGGTGGTCTCGGCGCCCTGGGCGAGGTGGCGCGGGTGACGGCCGCGACCGGGCGGGAACGGCTGGTGTACCTGCGCTCCACCTGCTGCCTCTTCTACACCAGTGCGGAGGCGGTGCGGTGTGCGAGTTGCTGTCTCACCTCGCGGGAGGAGCGTCTCGACGCGTACGCGGGGCGCGGCCGGGCACGGTGACGGTGACGTACGCGGGGCGCGGCCGGGCACGGTGATCCGCGGGACAGGTGTGACCCGCGACAGGTGTGATCCGTGGGGGGGAGGTGTGATCCGCCCGACGGATGTGAACCGCCGGACGGGTCCTACCCCTTGCGGAGCCCCCGCAGCTGATCGGTGACCGGCTTCAGCGACTCGCGCAGGTCGGCCAGCGCCTCGGGCGTCAGCATGTCGATGAAGTGTCTGCGGACCGACGCCACATGGTGCGGTGCGACCTTCTGCATGGTCTCGCCGCCCAGATCGGTGAGGACGGCGAAGAGCCCGCGCCGGTCCGACTCGCAGTTCTCCCTGCGGACCAGTCCGGCCTTCTCCATCCGGGTGATCTGGTGCGACAGGCGGCTCTTCGACTGGAGGGTGGCGGCGGCGAGATCGCTCATCCGCATCCGCCGCTCCTCGGCCTCGGAGAGATTGACCAGGATCTCGTAGTCGTTCATCGTCAGGCCGAACGGCTGAAGGTCCTTCTCCATCTGGTACGACAGCAGCCTGTGCATGTCCAGATAGGTGCGCCATGCGCACTGCTCGGCGTCGGTCAGCCAGCGGGTGGCCGTCTCGGTCTCCATGATGAGAATTCTACCTAAGAAGTTGAATATTGGACAATTGTGGGGGGTTGCCTCCCGGCGCACACCGCGCCGCACGGTCGCGGACCCGGCCGCGCCACTGATCCGGACCGGCGTATGCGCCGGGCGCGGGGAGGGGGTTCAGGTGTTCGACGTTACACTCCGCAGGCTATCGCTCACAGCCCGAAGCGGCGCTGAAGATCCCCGACCTGGCCGGGAAAGCGCGATCCTGGGCCGTTTTGGCCGGAACGCGGCCCCTGTCCACCCGGAATGCCCGCTTCGTTCGGTACGGAACCGGTCGGCTGCTCGGGCAGCAGCTCCTCGGTCGACTGGAGCAGCACCGTGCCGGCCCCCACGAACTCGAACTGGTGCTCCTCGCCCGAGACGCCCCCGAAACCCGTGAACGACCGGATCCCGCCCAGCACCCCCGTCATATAGGCGTGGTCGTAGTGATGACACGGCGAGGGGCAGTCCGCCCAGCCCACCAGCGCCTGCGGGTCGACCCGGATCGGCGGCTCCATGAAGACCACCGGGCCGTTCGACGCGGCCACGAACTTCCCCGTACCGAGCAGGGTCAGAAAGCCGGGCACGATCGACTGCTTCAGCGACAGCGAAGGCTCGAACGCCAGCAGATTCCCCGCGCGGATGGTGAGGTTGCCGTCCTCCAGGTCGAACGAGTTCACATCGAAGGCGCGGTCGGCGAGCAGCATCTTGCCCGAGCCCTCCGCCACCACCCAGTCCGCGGCGTGCAGCGGGGAGTGGAAGCTGCTGCGCAGCAGCTGGTCGAAGCGGCCGTTGCCGAAGCCGCTGTAGTCGATCCGCCCGTAGTAGGCGATCATCTTGCCCTTCTGCAGGAACCACCGGGTACCGGTGAGCTCCACACAGAAGGTGTACTTGTTGACGTTGTCGTTGGCCGGCAGCGTCATCGGGTCATGGACCACCGGTCCCGTCACAGCTTCTCCTCCGATGCCTGCACATAGACCGCGCCGCTGCCGGACAGCTCCAGCTGGAACGCCTCGCCCGAGCCGCGCCCCACCATCTCCCGCCAGCCGAGCGCCGCCGACAGCCTGTTCCGTACGTCCCCGTGGTGGGCGACGTACGCCTGCGGATCCACATGCACCGGCCCCTGCGGGGTGATCGGCAGCTCCACGACCCCGCCGTGCGCCATCACCGCCACCGAGCCATGGCCCCTGAGCGTCGTGGTGAACAGCCCCTGTCCGGTGACCTGGCCGCGCACCATCCCCATCACCCCGCCCTGCGAGCCCATGAACATCGTGCCCTGCTGGAGCGAACCGTCGAAGGCGAGCAGCCGGTCCGCCTCCACATACAGGGTGTCGCCGGCCAGCGAGATCACCTGGATGTGGTGGCCGCCGTGCCCGAACATCACCGTGCCGCTGCCCTCCACGGTCATCAGCGGCGTCGCCTCGTTGGCCACCCGCCGCCCGATCATGGACATCACACCGCCCTGGCCGCCCCCGATGTCCGGCGTGAAGGTCACATCGCCCCGGTAGGCGAGCATCGCCCCGCGCTGGCTGTAGAGCTTCTGGCCGGGTACCACCGTGGCCTCGACCATCTTCGAGTTGATCTCGGTGAACGGCATCAGACATCACCCCCGAACGTGCTGCGCTCGCTGGGCTGCACATAGACGAGCCCCTCGCCCTCGAACCGGATCTGGAAGGACTCCCCGGACCCCTCGCCCATGAAGGTCCGGAAGCTGACACCGGTCTGGAAGTGCTGCCGGAGGTCGCCGGTGTGGGCGATGTACGCGCCCGGGTCGACCAGGAGCGGGTACTGCGGGGAGACCCGCAGCACGACCGCCGGCCCGTCCGACATCACCGCGGCCTGCCCGGTCCCCTCGACGGTGGTGGTGAACAGGCCGTTGCCCTGGGACGCGCCCCGCAGCCCGGTGAAGGTCGTACCGGTGCGCAGCCCGGCGTCGGTGCACAGCAGGTTGCTCGCCTCCACATGGAGCTTCTCGCCGTGCAGGGTGACGAGGTTGATCTCGGTGGCGCGGTCGGCGAAGTAGCAGGTGCCCTTGCCGCGCACCTCCATCACGCTCATCTGTTCGCCGGTCAGACGCCGGGTCACCATCCCGCGGAGCCCCTCACCGCCGCCGGTCATCTTCTTGAAGGTCATCTGGCCGTCGTAGGCGACCATCGCGCCGTTCTTCGCTCTGACGCTGTCACCCGTCAGGTCGACGGCGAGCATCCTGCTGCCTTGGAGTCGGAACTGAGCCACGGTCCGAAGGTAACGGTCCACCGGGGGTGCGCACAGGGTTCCCGGGGTGTAGACGCACCCTGAAAGAGCCCTGATATGCGGGGCTGCCACAATGGTTCCGAGTTTGTGCGCACTTTCACAAGATCACGCGTGCGTGTGATCGACAGCGCGCACGGTCCTGTTTACGCCGCCCGCTGCCGAAGGTTTCCTCCGTGGACATCAAGACCGCATCCGCCATCCGCCGCCTCCGCCTGGTCTCCGCCCCCGAGGCGGTCTCCTTCCTGCTGCTGCTCGTCTGCTCGGTCCTGAAGCGGACCACGGACTTCAACGCGGTGCCGGTCATGGGCATGGTGCACGGCGTGCTCTTCGTGCTGTACGTGATCTTCTGGGCCGACGCCTGGAACCGCGCCAAGTGGTCCGCCGGGACCGGCATCCTCTACTTCGTCCTGTCGGTGCTGCCCACCGGCGGCTTCTTCGCGGAGCGCAAGCTGCGCCGCGAGGCGGAGAACGCGGTCATCGCCTCCCGCGCGCGCCGCGAGGGCGTGGTGGAGACGTCATGATCGTCGCCTTCTCGGTCTCCCCGCTGGGCGTGGGTGAGGACGTCGGCGAGTACGTCGCCGACGCGGTCCGCGTCGTACGCGAATCGGGTCTGCCGAACCGTACGGACGCCATGTTCACCTCCGTCGAGGGCGAGTGGGACGAGGTGATGGATGTCGTCAGGCGCGCCGTCCAGGCCGTCGAGGCGCGTGCGCCCCGGGTCTCGCTCGTACTCAAGGCGGACATCAGGCCGGGGGTCACCGACGGCCTGACGTCCAAGGTCGAAACGGTCGAGCGGCACCTGGCGCCCTGACCGGTGCGCTCCCTGCCGTACCGACGCCGTGCGGCAGGGGCCGCCCCGGGTGCACGGACCGAAGGGCGAGACGGGGCTGACCGTCATATGACCGGCCGGTAGGGTCGATGCCGTGCCGAAGCCGCTCAGCCTTGCCTTCGATCCCATCGCGCGCGCCGACGAACTCTGGCAGCAGCGCTGGGGACCCGTGCCCTCGATGGCCGCCATCACCTCGATCATGCGCGCCCACCAGATCCTGCTCGCGGAGGTCGACGCGGTCGTCAAGCCGTACGGGCTGACCTTCGCGCGCTACGAGGCGCTGGTGCTGCTCACCTTCTCCAAGGCGGGCGAACTGCCGATGTCCAAGATCGGTGAGCGGCTGATGGTGCACCCCACATCGGTGACGAACACGGTCGACCGGCTGGTCAGGTCGGGACTGGTCGACAAGCGCCCCAACCCCAACGACGGGCGCGGCACGCTGGCCTCCATCACCGACAAGGGCCGTGAGGTCGTCGAGGCGGCCAGCGCGGATCTGATGAAGATGGAGTTCGGGCTCTCCGCGTACGACGCGCAGGGCTGCGGCGAGATCTTCGAGATGCTCAGGCCGCTGCGGGTGGCGGCGGACGACTTCGAGGAGTAAGGGCGGCGCCACGGGTCCCAGGAGGCCGGGCGGCGCAAGGGCAACCCCGCCGAAGATCGCCCATAGCGCCCCGATACGCTCGACTCCATGAAACGAAGCGTGCTGACCCGCTACCGCGTGATGGCCTACGTCACCGGTGTGCTGCTGGTCCTGCTGACCCTCGGCGTCATCGCCAAGTACCTGCTGGACATCAACGGGGCGACCGGTTTCGTCAGCATCGTCGGCATCGCGCACGGCTGGCTGTACGTGGTCTACCTGATCTTCGCCTTCGATCTCGGATCCAAGGCGAAGTGGCCGGTGACCAAGCAGATCTGGGTGCTGCTGGCCGGCACGGTCCCCACCGCGGCCTTCTTCGTCGAGCGGAAGATCTCCCGCGAGCTGGAGCCCCGGATCACCCAGCCGGCCCCGGTGGCCGCCAAGGCGTAATCCCGCCGCCCGCACGATGTGCGGGCGGTCTGCCATCGACAGATACTTGGACGTCCTAGTAAATTCATGGGTATGGACGCTCACGCCATCGAAGAGGGCCGCCGCCGCTGGCAGGCCAGGTACGACAAGGCCCGCAAGCGGGACGCCGACTTCTCCACACTGTCCGGGGACCCGGTTGACCCGGTGTACGGGCCGCGGCCCGGTGACACGTACGAGGGGTTCGAGCGGATCGGCTGGCCCGGTGAGTATCCGTACACCCGTGGCCTGCACCCCACCGGCTACCGCGGCCGCACCTGGACGATCAGGCAGTTCGCCGGGTTCGGGAACGCCCGCCAGACCAACGAGCGCTACAAGACGATCCTCGCCAACGGCGGCGGCGGACTCTCGGTCGCCTTCGACATGCCGACGCTGATGGGCCGCGACTCGGACGAGCCGAAGGCGCTCGGCGAGGTCGGCCACTGCGGGGTCGCCATCGACTCGGCCGCCGACATGGAACTCCTCTTCCAGGACATCCCGCTCGGCGACGTCACCACGTCGATGACGATCAGCGGGCCCGCCGTCCCGGTCTTCTGCATGTACCTGGTCGCCGCCGAGCGCCAGGGCGTCGACCCGGCCGTGCTCAACGGCACGCTCCAGACCGACATCTTCAAGGAGTACATCGCACAGAAGGAGTGGCTCTTCCAGCCCGAGCCGCATCTGCGGCTGATCGGCGACCTGATGGAGCACTGCGCCGCCTCCATCCCCGCCTACAAGCCGCTCTCGGTCTCCGGGTACCACATCCGCGAGGCGGGCGCGACGGCCGCGCAGGAGCTGGCGTACACCCTCGCCGACGGCTTCGGCTATGTGGAGCTGGGCCTCTCCCGCGGGCTCGACGTGGACGTCTTCGCGCCCGGCCTGAGCTTCTTCTTCGACGCGCACGTCGACTTCTTCGAGGAGATCGCCAAATTCCGCGCGGCGCGCAGGATCTGGGCGCGCTGGATGAAGGACGTCTACGGGGCGCGGACCGACAAGGCGCAGTGGCTCCGCTTCCACACCCAGACGGCCGGGGTCTCGCTGACCGCGCAGCAGCCGTACAACAACGTCGTACGGACCGCCGTCGAGGCGCTCGCCGCGGTGCTCGGCGGCACCAACTCGCTGCACACCAACGCCCTGGACGAGACGCTGGCGCTGCCGAGCGAGCAGGCGGCCGAGATCGCCCTGCGGACCCAGCAGGTGCTGATGGAGGAGACGGGCGTCGCCAATGTGGCGGACCCGCTGGGCGGCTCCTGGTACATCGAGCAGCTCACTGACCGTATCGAGGCCGACGCGGAGAAGATCTTCGACCAGATCAAGGAGCGCGGCCTGCGGGCGCACCCCGACGGTCAGCACCCGGTCGGCCCGGTCACATCGGGCATCCTGCGCGGCATCGAGGACGGCTGGTTCACCGGCGAGATCGCCGAATCCGCCTTCCAGTACCAGCGCTCGGTCGAGAAGGGCGACAAGCGCGTCGTCGGCGTCAACTGCCTGCACGGCTCGGTCACCGGCGACCTGGAGATCCTCCGCGTCAGCCACGAGGTGGAGCGCGACCAGGTCCAGGAACTGACGGCCCGCAGGGCCGCCAGGGACGACGCCCGCGTCTCCACGGCCCTGGACGCGCTGCTCGCCGCCGCCCGGGACGGCTCGAACATGATCGAGCCGATGCTGGCCGCCGTCCGGGTGGAGGCCACACTCGGCGAGATCTGCGGCGCCCTGCGGGACGAGTGGGGCATCTACACGGAGCCGCCGGGGTTCTGAGCGCCGGTTCCGGGCGGGAGCGGGGGGTGTGCCCGGGGGCTTCGGCCTCCGGGCACACGCATATCCGTGGTCGGACGCCCACTGGCCGTTACCTCTGACACAGAGCTAAAATAAGAAGCGTGGCCACCGAAGAGTTTCCCGAGTCGCTTGCCGATGTGCTGGCCGGGGTGCACCGGCTGGTCCGGCGGCGGCTGCGGCGAGGGCTTGCCGCGCCACCGCTGCGAGGGGCGCAGGCGGAGTTGCTGCGGCTTGTCGGCGGGCGGCCCGGGATCAGGGTCTCGGACGCGGCCAGAGAGCTGTATATGGCGGGCAATTCGGTCTCGACGCTGGTCAACCAGCTGGCCAGGGCCGGATATCTGATCCGCGACAACGACCCGGACGACCGGCGTGCGGTGCGGCTGCGGCTCACCCCGGCGGCCCGTGAACGGCTGCGTGACTGGCAGACGCGGCGCGGCGAGCTGGTCCGGGCCCAGGTGGCCCGGCTCTCCGACGAGGACCGGGCGGCCCTGGCCGCCGCGCTCCCGGCGCTGCGGCGGCTCGCCGGGAACCTGCACGAGGAGGTGGAGGGCTCATGAGCGACCCGGGGCGCGACGGCAGCGGCGGCGCCGACGAGAACGGCCGGGGCAGTGGCAGCAGTGGCAGTGGCAGTGGTGGCCCCGCCGGGACCGGCGAGGGCGGCCCGGCCGTTTCCTGTAGCGGCCTGGAGTACGCCTTCGGTGCGACCAGGGCCGTCGACGGCGTGGACCTCTCGGTCGGCGCGGGTGAGGTCTTCGGTCTGCTCGGACCCAACGGTGCGGGCAAGACCACCGTGATCCGCTGTATCACCACCCTGCTGCCGGTTCCCTCCGGACGGGTGCGGGTGTTCGGGCACGACGCGGCGAAGGAGCGGATGGCGGTGCGGCGCCTGCTCGGCTACGTACCGCAGCAGCTCTCCGCCGACGCCGGGCTCACCGCACGCGAGAACGTGGCGCTGTTCGCCCGGGTCTTCGATGTCTCCCGGCGCGAACGGGCCGAGCGCGTCACCCAGGCGCTGGCGGCCGTCGGCCTCGCGGAGACCGCGGACCGGCTCGCCAAGACCTACTCGGGCGGCATGATCCGCCGGCTCGAACTCGCCCAGGCGCTGGTGAGCGCGCCCCGACTGCTCATCCTCGACGAGCCGACCATCGGCCTCGACCCGATCGCCAGGACCAGTGTGTGGGAACACATCGACGCCGTACGCCGGGCCACCGGGATGACCGTACTGGTGACCACGCACTACATGGACGAGGCCGAGCAGTACTGCGACCGGCTCGCGCTGATGCATCAGGGCCGGGTACGGGCGCTCGGCACCCCGGGAGAGCTGAGAGCGGGCCTGCGGGAGCGCCGCCGCGCACAGAGCGGCGCCACCGGCTCCCCGGCCGGATCCACTGCCGGGCGGGCCGCCGCCCCGGACACCCCGGACGTCCCGTCCGGCACGGCCCCCGCCGCCGCCCGGCGCGAGGACACCGAGCCCACCCTTGAGGACGTCTTCCGGGACGTCGCGGGCAGTGGTCTCGACGAGCAGGGAGGTGAGTTCCGCGATGTCCGTTCCACCCGCCGCACCGCCACCCGGGTCGGCTGAGGCCGACCGGGCCGGGCTCGGGCTGCTGCTGGTACCGCCGAAGCCACGCACCGGCCGGCGGATGGTGCCGGCCAGGGTGGCCGCCATGTGCGTGGTCGAGCTGCAGAAGCTGCGCCACGACCGTACCGAGCTGTACACCAGAGCCGTCCAGCCCGCGCTGTGGCTGCTGATCTTCGGGGAGACCTTCACCCGGATCAGGGCCATCCCGACCGGCGGCATCCCGTACATCGACTATCTGGCGCCCGGCATCATCGCCCAGTCCGCGATGTTCATCGCGATCTTCTACGGCATCCAGATCATCTGGGAGCGCGACGCCGGAATCCTCACCAAACTCCTTGTCACACCGACCCCCAGAGCCGCCCTGATCACCGGCAAGGCGTTCGCGGCCGGGGTGAAGGCACTGATCCAGGCGGTCGTGGTGGTCGTCATCGCCGCACTGCTCGGCGTCGCGCTGACCTGGAATCCGCTGCGGCTGCTCGGGGTGGCGGTGGTCGTGATCCTGGGCTCGGCGTTCTTCTCCTGTCTGTCCATGACCATCGCCGGGATCGTGCTGACCCGCGACCGGCTGATGGGGATCGGACAGGCCATCACCATGCCGCTGTTCTTCGGCTCCAACGCCCTGTACCCGGTCGCGATCATGCCCGGCTGGCTCCAGGCGATCAGCAAGGCCAATCCGCTGAGCTACCAGGTCGACGCCCTGCGCGGGCTGCTGCTGGGCACCCACGCCCATCTGGCCCTGGACTACGGGGTGCTGGTGGTGGCCGCCGCACTCGGCGTGCTCGCCGCTTCGTCGCTGCTCGGCCGGCTCGCCCGCTGACGCCCGCCGGACCTCACGGCAGGCTCAGCCGGAACAGCGCCCCGCCGCCCGGCGCCTGTTCCGCCGTCAGCTCCGCCCCGTGGGCGCGGGCGATCTGACGGGCCATCGCGAGGCCCAGACCGGAACCGGGCAGCGCACGCGCGGCGCGGGCCCGGTAGAAGCGGTCGAAGACATACGGCAGATCGGCCGGCGCGATCCCGGGCCCGTGGTCGCGTACGGTCAGCTCGGTCGCGGTGAGGACTACGTCGACCCCACCGCCCCCACCGACCCCACCGCCCTCACCGCCCGCACCGGAGAACTTCGCCGCGTTCGAGAGCAGATTGGCGAGCAGCCTGGAGAGCCGCGCCGGTACGCCGTCCAGGACCGGGTCCGCCGTCACCTCCAGGGTGAGGACCAGCCCCGGCCAGTGGCCGCGTGCGGCTGCCACCGCGTGCTCGACCAGCGGGGCCAGCCGGACACTCTCCACCAGCGGTACCGGCTCCTCGTCCCTGGCCAGTTCGATCAGGTCGTTCACCAGCGTCGTCACCTCCTGGATCTGCCGGGTGAGGGCCCCGGCCGCCCGGTCGTGCTGAGCGGGCGTCAACCGGTCGGCACGGGCGAGGAGTTCGGCATTGGTCCGGAGCGCCGTGAGCGGGGTGCGCAGTTCGTGGGAGGCGTCCGCCACCAGCCGGCGCTGCGCGGTGACCGACTGCTCCAGCTCACCCAGCATGGTGTTGAAGGTGGTGGCCAGCCGGGTGACCTCGTCCTCCCGGGTCACGGGCCCCGGCGGCAGCTCGATGCGGTGGCGCGGGTCCCGGGTCGCCGCGATCCGCTCGGCGGCCCGGGTGAGCCGGGCGACGGGCGCCAGACCGGTGCGCGACACCCAGTAGCCCAGCCCCGCCGCGATCAGCACCCCGGCGCCGCCGACCGCCGCGAGCAGCTGGGCCGTCCGCCGCACGCTCTTCTCCACCGGGTCGGCGCGCAGCGCGACCTGCACAGCCTTGTGGTGGCCGAAGGTGGTGGTGAGCATCCGGGTGGGGCGCCCCTGCAGCGTGATGTTGCTGAAGTACGGAGCGCGGGTGCCGGCCGCGACCTCACGGACCGGCCCCGACACCGGCAGCAGATACCGCCCCGCCGGGTCCGCCGAAGGGTCGGCCGGCACGATCTGGGAGCAGGCGGGCGAGGCGAGGAACTGGCACTGCCCCTCCACGACGCCCGGCTGCCCGCCCCCGCGCCCGCTTCCGGTGACGGAAGCCGACTGGACGAGATTGAGGTCCAGCTGGTGGTAGATCTCGTACCGCTGGACGAAGAAGGCCGCCGCGCAGACCCCGAGCGCCACCAGGGCCACGGCCGCCGAAGCGGTCAGGGCGAGCCGGGTGCGCAGCGGACGGCGGCGGCGCCAGCGCGCACCGAGCCGGTGGGACGGCGCCCGGCGCGCGCCGCTCCGGCCGCCGGGGGCGCTCATACGGCGTCCAGCCGGTAGCCGACGCCGTGCACGGTGTGGACCAGGCGCGGCTCGCCGCCCGCCTCCAGCTTGCGGCGCAGATAACCCACGTACACGGCAAGGGAGTTGGAGTCGGGCCCGAAGTCCTGTCCCCAGACCCGCTCCAGGATCAGCTCCCGGGTGAGGACCTGCCCGGGGTGGCGCAGCAGCAGATCGAGCAGGGCGAACTCGGTCCTGCTGAACTCGATCGCGCGTCCCGCCCGGCGCCCGGTGCGCGTCACCGGATCCACCGTCAGATCGCCGTACACCAGGACGCCCGGCTCCTCGTCGGCCGGTGCGGCCCGCCGCAGCAGTGCCCGCACCCGGGCGACCAGCTCGTCGAGTGCGAAGGGCTTCACGAGATAGTCGTCGGCGCCCGCCTCCAGGCCGTCCACCCGCTCGCTCACCGAGTCCAGGGCGGTCAGTACGAGGACGGGCGTCCGGTCGCCGACCGCCCGCAGCTGCCGGCAGACCGCGAGGCCGTCGAGGACCGGCATCATCACATCGAGCACGACCGCGTCCGGCTGCCAGGAGGAGACGGCCGACAGCGCGGCCAGGCCGTCGGCCGCGCCCAGCACCTCGTACCCCTCGACCGTGAGACCGTCCTCCACCGCCAGACGGACCTCCGGCTGGTCGTCCACGACCAGGATCTTCCTGGGCCGGGGGCTCGCGGGCGGGGTGTGCGGGTACGGGTTCATGGGGCAAAGCCTGCCAAAGCAGCGTCTTAGAACCTTCTTACCCCGCGACGCGAGTGTGCTGCCCATGCGCACACCACTCTCCGTCGTGATCGGTGCGGGCGGCACCGGCGGTCATATCTACCCGGGCCTCGCCCTCGCCGACGCACTGCGCCGGGCCGTACCCGGCGCGGTGATCTCCTTCGTCGGCACCGACCGCGGCCTGGAATCCACGCTGATACCCGGCGCCGGATACCCGCTGCACACCGTCGACATGATCCCCTTCGACCCGGCGCTCGGCGCCCGCCGCTATCTGCTGCCCGCCGCCCTGCTGAAGTCCGGTGTGCAGTGCCGGACCATCCTGCGCGAGCAGCGCGCCCAGGTCGCGGTCGGCATGGGCGGCTACCCCAGCGCGCCGGTGGTGCTCGGCGCCCGGATGGCCGGCGTGCCGAGCGTCATCCACGAGTCCAACGCGGTGCCGGGCCGCGCCAACCAGTTCGCGGCCCGGCTCACCCCGCATCTCACCGTCGCCTTCGACCGCAGCCGGGCCCACCTCGCGGGCGGCGAGCGGGCGGAGACGGTCGGGATGCCGATCGCCGCACCGATCGCGGCTCTCGACCGTCCCGCGCTGCGCGCCCCGGCCCGCCCCCCCCCGGGCCGCCCCACCGCGGGCCCCGCCGGGGGGCGGCCCCCACCCCCCCCCCCCCCACCGGCGTCCGCCCCGTCAGCAGATAGTCGTCCAGGTACCTGTTGACACAGGTGTTGGGGCCGCCGCCGATGCCATGCGTACCCGCGCCCCGTTCCGTGATCAGGACCGACCCGCGCAGCCGCCGCTGGAGCTCCAGCGCCCCCGGGTAGGGGGTGGCCGCGTCCCGCTCCGCCGCCAGGATCAGCGTCGGCGGCAGCGCGCCGTCCGAGCTGCGCACATCGAGCGGCTGCTGCCGGGGTGCGGGCCAGTAGGCGCACGGCAGATTCATCCAGACGTTGTCCCAGGTCTCGAAGGGCGCCCGGCGCGCCAGCGCGGTGTTGTCGGCGTCCCAGACCCGCCAGTCGGCAGGCCACTGCGCGTCGTTGCACTCGACGGCCGTGTAGACAGCCGTGCCGTTCTCGTCCGCCTTCGCCGTCGCCGGGTCCGGCGCGGCCAGCTTGATCAGCGGCTTCGGATCGCCCCGCAGATACCGCGCGAGCGCCCTGGCGGTGGCCGGCCAGACGTCGTCGTAGTAACCGGCCTGGAGAAAGGCGCTCTGCAGCTGTGCGGGGCCGACACCGCCGGCCGGGTGTTCCGCGAGCCGGGCGCGCGCCGTCTCGTAACCGGCCAGCACATCGGACGCGTCGGTTCCCAGGTGGTACGCCTTGTCGTGGAGCGCGACCCAGGTGCGGAAGTCCGTCCAGCGGCGCTCGAAGGCGAGTGACTGGTCGAGGTTGTCGCGGTACCAGATCTTGGCGGGGTCGGGGTCGACCGCGGAGTCGAAGACCATCCGGCGTACGTGCGAGGGGAAGAGCGTCGCGTAGACCGCACCGAAGTACGTGCCGTAGGAGGCGCCCATGAAGGTCAGCTTCCGCTCGCCCAGCGCGGCCCGCAGCACATCCAGGTCACGGGCGTTGTTCAGCGAGTTGTACTGCCGCAGCGCCGGACCCGCCCGGTCCGCGCAGCCCTCGGCGTACGCCTTGGCCTCGGCGATCTTCTTCTGCTTGAACGCCTCCGACGGATGGATCGGGGCCGTGGTCGGAGGCTTCGCGTACCGGGCCGGGTCCTCGCAGGAGAGCGGCGCCGAGCGCCCGACCCCGCGTGGGGCGTACCCCACCAGGTCGTACGCGGCGGCCAGCGGCTTCCACGCGGGGACCGCGGTGGCCATCGGGAAGAACATGCTGGACGCGCCGGGGCCGCCCGGGTTGTAGATCAGGGCGCCCTGGCGGTCGGCGGGTTTGCCGGTGGCGTGCGCCCTGCTGACGGTCAGTGAGATTTGTTCGCCGTCAGGCCGGGCGTAGTCGAGCGGGACCCGGATGCTGCCGCACCGCACGGACGCGGGCAGCCCCTCGCTCTTCGGGCAGGCGCCGAAGGCGATCCCCGCGGCGGCGGCCCTGGTGGCGGCGGCCAGGGTGCCCGCGGCTTCGGCTGTGCCGGCGGCGGGGGCTGTGGCGGTGCCCGCTGCGTTGACGCCCTCCATGTGCGGGCCTGCCGAGGTGTCCGCGCTGCCGGGCGGGGCCGCGGCCAGGGCGGTGAGGCCCGAGAGCACCAGAACACCGGCTGTTCCGTACAGCGCGACTGCCTTCATCGGGTCCCCTTCGTACGGCTGCTGAATAAAAGGGATAATTCGTCCGGTAGTCGGCGTTGTAAAGGACCGCTCGGCGGTGTCGGTGTCATTGCCCCCCAGCTGACGCCGGCCGACCCCCGCCGGGCCCGCCGACCGGTGGCGCCGGGGTCACCGGTATGCGCGGCTCAGCCGGGCGCGGGCCGCGCGGGCGAGCCTGGCGGCCCTGGTCGGCCGGCGCGGAGCCGACCGGTCCTGCCACCAGAGGGTGAGCCGGCGCCGGGCCTCGGCGTCGGCGGGTTGTCCGCTGCGGAGCAGCTGCTCCGCGAAGTCGAGGGCGTCGCGCCGGTAACCGCCGCTCATCGGGCGGGACTTGGCGTACGCCAGGAAGGCGGGCCGGTACCCGGCGCCGAGGAGGGCGGGCAGTTCGGGGGCGACCTGTTTCACGACGTCGGCGCGCTTGGCGGCCAGCGCCCGGCTCTGCACCCCCAGCCGGCGGGTGTCGAACCCCTCGGGTGCCGGGGTGCCCGCCACCAGGGCGGAGAGCAGCGCGGTCTCCGCGAGGGCGAGCCGCTGCCGGGCGGCGTCGGTGGAAGCGGGGGCGCCGACACGAGCGGGAGCAGGAGCGGGGGCGCTGTTGGCGGTGCTGGCTGGGGTGGAGGCTGCCGCCGGTACCGGCTCCGCTTCCGGTACCGGCTCCGCTTCCGGTACCGGCTCCGCTTCCGGCACCGGCTCCGCCTTCGGCGCCTGGGCCGACCGGGCCTCCGCGGGCGTCGTTCCGGACCCGGTGCGCGTGGTGCTCGTGGTGTCCGCAGTGCTCGCGATGCCGGTGGTGCTCGCGATCCGCGTGGTGTCCGTGCTGCTCGTGTTGCCCGCCGTGCTCCGGAGCGGCACGGTCTCCGGTACGGCGTCCGACGCGGTCTCTCGCGGGGCCCGTGCGTTGCCCCCGGCGGCGAGGGTCGCCCGTATCGCGGACAGTTCGGCGCCCAGTTCCGCCGCCGGAGGGAAGTCGTCGTCCCGCTCCAGCAGGACACCGGGCGGGTCCACCCGGTCCCGCAGCTGGGCCAGTACGCCGAGGACCGGTGCGGTCACCGGGTGGGCGTGGGTGTCGTGCCAGACGCCGTTCTTCTCCACCCCGCCCGCGACATGGACGTACGCGATGGCCTCCACCGGGAGCTCGTCCAGGGCGGCCGCGGGGTCCTCGCCGCGGTTCACGTGGTTGGTGTGGAGGTTGGCCACGTCGATCAGCAGCCGAACGCCGGTGCGCTCCACCAGTTCCGCCAGGAACTGCCCCTCCGTCAGCTCCTCGTCGGGCCAGGAGATCAACGCGGCGATGTTCTCCAGGGCGAGCGGGACCGGCAACGCGTCCTGGGCCATCCGGACGTTCTCGCAGAGCACATGCAGTGCGTCCCAGGTGCGCGGAACCGGCAGCAGATGGCCCGCTTCCAGACCGGGCGACGCGGTGAGCGGGCCGCCCGCCCTGACGAACGCGATGTGCTCCGTGACCAGCGGTGCCTCCAGCAGAAGCGCCCGCTCGGCCAGCGCCGCGAGCCGGTCGGCTGCCGGGCGCTCGGCCCCGCCGATCCCCAGCGACACCCCGTGCGGAACGACCGTCACACCGCGCTCGCGCAGCCGCAGCAGGGAGTCCGGGACATGGCTGGGGCAGAGGTTCTCCGCGACCACCTCGACCCAGTCGATGCCCGGCAGCTCCTCCACCGCCGCGGCGATCTCCGGCCGCCACCCGATACCGGTTCCCAGCTTCTCCATGGTGTCCCCCTCCGCTGCCGCTGCCGCGGCGCGTGCAGGGGTGATGACCCCGCGGGGCCACGGTGAATCCACCGGGTGGGACGTTCAGAGCTTCATTTGAGGTTCCAGGGGCGACAGACAGCACTTCGACGGGGGATCCAGGGAGCCCGGTCCGCCATCAGTACGGTGGCCAACTCGTCCAGGCTGTCCGCGTACCAGTCGAAGGCGTCGGTCTTCCGCGGAGAGTCCCCGCCGGGCCGCTGGACGTAGGCGGTCCGCATGCCCACCGCCTGGGCCCCGCGCAGATCCCAGGCGTGGGCCGCGACCATCAGGACGCGGTCCGGTGGTGCTCGAACTCCGTTCTCCGACAGGCGCGTTGAAGCCGGAAACCCGAACTCTGCCGCGCTCGGCGAACGCCGCTACTGAGCCGGGCGCAGTCCACGCTGGAGGGGGCAGAAGCGGCTGCCCCCTTCGACCGCGACGGTCTCCCCGGGCGCGATCTCGGTGAACCCCGCGTCATGCACGACAGGGAGTCCGCTCGCGGTCAGTCCGGCCCAGTGTCCGGGGGTCGCCGTCCGCACCGACAGCGGGAATCCGGCCGCCCGCCATGCTTCCCGCTCGGCGTCCGTGAGCTCCCACCAGGCGAGCTGGGCACCATGGCCGGTCTGCGCCATCGACTTGCCGGCCGACATGTCGACTTCCGGGTTGAGCCAGATGACAGGCGCGGCCGGGCCGGGCTCGGGGAGCGGCCCGGGATCGTCCAGGTCGGTCCCGCTGACCTGGAGCTTCGCCAGCTCCTTCGGCCAGCCGTCCAGCGGGACCGGCGGGAAGACCCGCACCTCGGCCGTGGACCCGGTGACCGTGATGCCGGGCAGCGCCGACGCCCTGCGCCACTCGGCGCCCCGCGCCCGCCGTACGACCTTGCGGATCCGGGCGTCCTGCCAGTCCGCCATCGCCCGCGCCCACTCGCCGTCGCCCACCGACCGCTCGTCCGACAGCATCACCAGCACCGCACGCGCCGACGTCTCCAGGGCGTCCGTCCGCGCCGGGGGGTCGGTCTTCTCGATGTGGACCACCAGCGGAAGGACGAACTGCGGGGCTTCGTCGCGTGCCGTCGGCTCCGCGCGGAAAGGGCTGTCGTTGCTGCTCACCCGCCCCAGTCTGCCAGCCACTCCGTGACGGACTCGCCGCGGATTCCCCGTCGGGCCGGCCCTCCCGCCATCCCCCCGGTGCTCCCCTCGGATTCCCCGGGGCCCCGGATTCCCGGTGGGATACGGCGGATTCTTGGCGGAAGGGAATCTTCCGGGTGAAGATGCCTCCATGAAGAGCGATCTGTTCCAGACCGAGAACATGGCCCAGCAGGCGACCGCCCCCGGCATGACCCTGCAGAACGCCAAGTCGATCAAGTACACCGTCAACGGTGACATGCTGGCGCGGCAGGGCGCGATGATCGCTTTCCGGGGGAATCTCCAGTTCGAGCGCAAGGGCCAGGGCATAGGCGGGATGCTCAAGCGGGCCGTCACGGGTGAGGGTCTGCCGCTGATGTCCGTCACCGGACAGGGCGAGGCATGGTTCGCGCACGAAGCGGCGAACTGCTTCATCGTCGACGTCGAGCAGGGCGACGCACTCACCATCAACGGCCGCAACGTACTGTGCTTCGACTCCACCCTCTCGTACGAGATCAAGACGGTGAAGGGCTCGGGCATCGCCGGGGGCGGCCTCTTCAACAGCCTCTTCACCGGGTACGGCAAACTTGGGCTGATCTGTGAGGGCAACCCCATCGTCATCCCGGTCAGCCCGCAGCAGCCGGTCTACGTCGACACCGACGCGGTCGTCGGCTGGTCCGCCCATCTGCAGACCTCGCTGCACCGCTCGCAGTCGATCGGCTCCATGATCCGCGGCGGCTCGGGCGAGGCCGTCCAGCTGATGCTGCAGGGCGAGGGATTCGTGATCGTACGGCCGAGCGAGGCCAGGCCCGAGAAGCCGCAGCAGCACTGAGACTCGAAGCGGTGGGCCGCAGCAGCACCGAACCGCAGCAGTACGGGGCCGGGCCGGGTGGCGCCGGGGCTGAGTAGGCTCGTACGCATGGACGAGTCCTACTGCGAGACGCCGGCCGCCGCCCCCGCTTCCGAAGCGGTACCGGGCGGTCCGCCGTACGCCGAGTGCGTGCTGTGCCGCAAGCCGACCGAGTACCCGGAGTCGACGCGCGGTGCCACGCTCTGCCCGGTCTGCGAGTGGCAGGAGGCGGGCCGGACGGCCTGCTCCGGCTGAGAGCGGACGCAGAGGCCGGCCGGGGTGGCCCGGCCGGCGCGGCGCGTCGGCTCAGCTCAGCGTGGCGGTGAGCGTGATCTTCGTACCCGTGAGGGCCTGGCTGACCGGGCAGTTGGCCTTCGCGTCCTCGGCCGCCGCGGTGAAGCCGTCCGCGTCGAGGCCGGGGACGTCGCCCTCCACGGTGAGGTGGATACCGGTGATGCCCTCGCCCGGCTGGAAGGTGACCTCGGCCTTTGTGGTCAGCCTGGCGGGCGGATTGCCCGCGCCGGTCAGGCCGTTGGAGAGGGCCATCGAGAAGCAGCTGGAGTGGGCGGCCGCGATGAGCTCCTCCGGGCTGGTCCTGCCGTTCGCCGTCTCGGCGCGGGAGGCCCAGGTGACCGGGTAGTCGCCGATGCCCGATGTGTCGAAGGTGACGGTGCCCGAGCCCTTGAAGAGCTCGCCCTCCCAGACCGTATGAGCGACACGCGTGGTGGCCATGGTGCATCCCTTCTGGTGGCGGAGCTCCAACCTACTTGGCCACCAGAGGCTTCGCGTCGCGCGCCAGCGCCGTCAGCCGGGAGATCGCCCGGAAGTACTTCTTCCGGTATCCGCCGTTCAGCATCTCGTCGCTGAAGAGCCGGTCGAAGGGGAGACCCGATGCGAGGACCGGCACCTCGCGGTCGTAGAGCCGGTCGGCGAGCACGACCAGACGCAGCGCCGTCGACTGGTCGTCCACCGGCCGCACCCCGGTGAGGCAGACCGCCGTGAGGCCCTCGGTCAGCGCGCCGTAGCGGCTCGGGTGGATCCGGGCGACATGGTCGAGAAGGGCGGGGAAGGGGTCGAGCGAGGCGCCGCGGGTCGCGTACGCCGCCTTGGTGACCTGCTCGTCGTCGTACGGCGCCGGGGCCTCGGGCAGACCCCGGTGGCGGTAGTCCTCACCGTCGATCCGCAGCGGCCTGAAGTGGGCCGAGAGCCCCTGGATCTCGCGCAGGAAGTCGGCCGCCGCGAACCGGCCCTCGCCGAGCTTGCCGGGCAGCGTGTTGGAGGTGGCGGCGAGCGCGACGCCCGCCTCGACCAGCCTGCTGAGCAGCGAGGAGACCAGGACGGTGTCGCCGGGGTCGTCCAGCTCGAACTCGTCGATGCAGAGCAGCCGATGGCCGCTCAGCGTCTGCACGGTCTGCTGAAAGCCCAGCGCGCCGACCAGATTGGTCAGTTCCACGAAGGTGCCGAACGCCTTGCGCTCGGCGGGGGCGGGCGTCGCGTGCCAGAGGGAGGCGAGCAGATGGGTCTTGCCGACGCCGTAACCACCGTCGAGATAGACCCCGCTCGGCCCCGTGGGCGCGGCGGCCCTGCGGCCGCCGAACCAGCGCTTGCGGCCGGGGCCGCCCGCCGTCGCCCCGCCCAGCCCGGCGGCGAAGTCGCTGAGCACGGTCACCGCCTCGCGCTGGCTCGGCTGGTTCGGGTCCGGTACGTACGTATCGAAGCGGACCGAGTCGAAACGCGGCGGCGGCACCATCTCCGCGACCAGGCGGTCGGCGGGGACGCGCGGCTCGCGGGCGCACAGGGACTGGGGGACCACTTCAGCTATGGGCGACGACACAACCCCAGGGTAAGCGCCGTGCCACACTGCCTGACATGCGACGCCTGCTCCCTGTGACCGACCAGACAGCTGCCGCTCCCGGAACGGAGCGCCCCGGCGGGACCGCTCAGGAGTGGAGTCTGGACGACCTCGCCGAGGCCTACGCGTACCCCGCGGACACCGGGCCCGGCCGGGCGTGGCTGCGCGCCAACATGGTCTCCTCGCTCGACGGCGCCGCCCAGCACGAAGGGCGCTCGCAGCCGATCTCGACCGAGACGGACATGCGGATCTTCGGCACGCTGCGCGCGCTCGCCGATGTGGTGGTGGTCGGTGCGGAGACCGTACGTCTGGAGGGGTACCGCCCGGCGAAGGCGCGGGCCGCGTTCGCCGGACGGCGTGCCGCGGCCGGCCAGGGCCCGGCGCCCGCCATCGCGGTGGTCAGCGCGAGCCTGGAGCTGGACTTCTCGCTGCCGCTGTTCACCGCTCCGCCCGTGCCGACCCTGGTCGTCACCGGCGCGGGCGCTCCGCCGGACCGGATGGAGGCGGCCCGGCGGGCGGGTGCGCGGGTCGTGATCGCGGGGGACGCCCAGGGGGTGGACCCGCGCCGGGCCGTAGGGGAGCTGGCCGCGCTCGGTTTCCGGCGGCTGCTGACCGAGGGCGGGCCGCGGATGCTCGGCCAGTTCGTGGCGGCCGGGGTGCTGGACGAGCTGTGCCTCACGCTCTCGCCGGTGCTCACATCGGGTGATGCCCAGCGCATCGTCGGCGGTCCGGGGCTCGCGGTGCCCGAGCGGTTCGCCCTGGCCGGGCTGCTGGAGGAGGCCGGGTTCCTTTTCGCCCGATACCTTCGGATCTGACAATCTGCGGAATCTCCCGTTCCGCTTTCCGTTCTGTGGGCAGACTTAACCTCGCAGACCCCGTGCGGGCACGGGGAAGGATGGTTTCAGCAGAAGGGTCCTCAGTTGTTCACGAGCGTATTGATGATCGAGAAGCCTCTGACGTCCGAGGACGTGGAGTTCGTGACGACGCTGCACGGCGATGAGTCCGTCTCCTTCATCGTTCTCATGCAGCCCCGCGGCGATCAGGCGGACTTCCTGCTCCGGGCGATCGACGACGTGGCCCTGGGCGAACTGGACGAGGTGGGCCGGGAGAACGAGGTGCCCGAGGGGCAGGAGGCGAGGATCCCCGCAGAGTCCGCGCTCCTGCGGTCGCTGGAGTCGCTGCGGGCCACCGGCTGCGAGGCGGCCGGCCGGGTGGTCGAGGAGCATCCGCTCGACGTGCTGCAGACCGTGGTCGGGGAGCAGTCGGCCGATGAGGTGATCGTGCTGACCGCACCGCACTACGTGGAGGAGTTCTTCCACCGGGACTGGGCGTCGCGGGCCCGTCACAAGGTCGGCGTACCGGTGCTCAAACTCTTCGCGCACAGCGAATAGGCTGGGACCTTCCAGCACGCAGACGCACAGCTTGGGGAGACACCCGTATGGCACCCGGCAGCCCGGCCGCCCTGGCCCGACCGCACTTCATCGGCATCGGCGGCGCCGGGATGTCGGGCATCGCGAAGATCCTCGCCCAGCGCGGCGCCCGGGTGGCGGGCAGCGACGCCCGCGACTCCCCGGCCGCCGAAGCGCTCCGCGCGCTGGGTGTGACGGTGCACGTCGGGCACGCGGCGGAGAATCTGGCGTCCGACGCGACCTGCGTCGTCGTCTCCAGCGCCATCCGCGAGGACAACCCGGAGCTGGTCCGTGCGGCGGAGCTGTCCATCCCGGTGGTGCACCGCTCCGACGCGCTCGCCTCGCTGATGCGGGGCCTGCGCTCCATCGCGGTGGCCGGCACGCACGGCAAGACCACGACCACCTCGATGCTCGCGGTGGCGCTGACCGAACTCGCCCTCGACCCGGCGTACGCGATCGGCGGGGACCTCGCAGGGCCGGGCACCAACGCCCGGCACGGCGCGGGCGACATCTTCGTCGCGGAGGCCGACGAGAGCGACCGCAGCTTCCAGAAGTACGACCCCGAGGTCGCCGTCGTCCTCAACGTCGAGCTGGACCACCACGCCAACTACGCCTCGATGGACGAGATCTACGACTCCTTCGAGACCTTCGTGGGCAAGGTCGTCCCGGGCGGCACCCTGGTGATCAACGCCGACCAGCCGGGTGCGGTCGAGCTGACCTCCCGGATCCGTGACCTCTCCACACTGAAGGTCGTCACCTACGGCGCGTCG
Source organism: Streptomyces sp. NPDC059398 (assembly GCF_042751845.1). Classification (NCBI taxonomy): domain Bacteria; kingdom Bacillati; phylum Actinomycetota; class Actinomycetes; order Kitasatosporales; family Streptomycetaceae; genus Streptomyces; species Streptomyces sp. NPDC059398. The sequence continues at coordinate 147,065 of NZ_JBHYWP010000001.1, forward strand.
GAGACGGCCGACGTCCGGGTCCACAAGGTCACCCCCCGCGGTCTGACCAGTGAGGTCACCGTCCTGCTCAACGGGAAGCTCCTGACCTTCACGGTCTCCGTACCGGGCAGCCACTACGCCCACAACGCGGTCGCCGCGCTGGCCGCCGGTGTCGCCCTCGGTATCCCGGCGCACAATCTGGCGTCCGCGCTCGGCAAGTACACCGGGGTCAAGCGCCGCCTCCAGCTGAAGGGCGAGGCGGCGGGCGTCCAGGTCGTCGACTCGTACGCCCACCACCCCACCGAGATGACCGCCGACCTCGAAGCCATGCGCGGCGCGGTCGGTGACTCACGGATTCTGGTGGTCTTCCAGCCCCACCTCTTCTCCCGCACCCAGGAGCTGGGCATCGAGATGGGACAGGCGCTGCGTCTCGCGGACGCCTCGCTGGTGCTGGACATCTACCCGGCCCGCGAGGACCCGATCCCCGGCATCACCAGCGAGCTGATCATCGACGCCGCCCGCGCGGCGGGCGCCGACGTCACGGCCGTCCACGACAAGGAGCAGGTCCCCGGGACCGTGGCGGGAATGGCGAAGCCCGGTGATCTCGTTCTCACCATGGGAGCGGGCGATGTCACCGACCTCGGCCCGCGGATTCTGGACCACCTGTCGAGCTGAGGGAGCGCCATGCCGTACGACATCGAGAAGCCGGACGAGCAGTGGCGGGCGGAGCTGTCCGAAGCGGAGTACGCCGTGCTGCGCAAGGCCGGCACTGAGCCCGCCTTCGTCGGTGAGTACACGGACACGAAGACGACCGGCGTCTACTCCTGCCGGGCCTGCGGGGCCGAACTCTTCCGCTCGGACACCAAATTCGAGTCGCACTGCGGCTGGCCGTCCTTCTACGACCCGAAAGACACGGACGCGGTCGAACTGATCGAGGACCGTTCGCACGGGATGCGCCGGATCGAGGTGCGCTGCGCGAAGTGCGGCTCGCATCTGGGCCATGTCTTCGAGGGTGAGGGCTATCCGACCCCGACCGATCAGCGGTACTGCATCAACTCCATCTCGCTGCGGCTGACGCCGGACGCGGGCTGAGTGTGCAGGGCAGGGCCCCCCGGCCCGGTGCCGCGGGGCCCCGCCCGTGTCTCTTCCGCGCGGGGCCCCGCCCGTGTCTCTTCCGCGCGGGGCCCCGCCCGTGCCCGTTCCGCTCGGTGCCGCGCGTGCCCGTTCCGCCCTTGCCGTGCGTGTTCCCTCCGCCGGCGGAAGACACCCGAGGTGGCCACATGGGCGCCCCGAGCCGCAGAATCACCGGTATGAGTCCGCATCTTCTTCCGGTACTTCCCCACCGAGGAGACCGCCAACTGTCCGTGCTCCCCGGCAGGTTGAGGATCTGACCATGCGTGCGACACAGCCGGGGGAGATCCCCGGGCCCGGTCTGCGGACCGGCAGCTTCGGGCCGATGGCCCCGGGGGCGGGGGAGCCGGAGAGCGGTCCTGTGGTGCTGGTCGAGTCCTACGGGGATCCGGCCGGTACGGCTCCGCTGTTCCCCGGTGAGGAGCAGGTGGTGGCGCGCGCCGTGCCCTCCCGCAGGGCCGAGTTCGCGACGGCGCGGGCCTGTGCCCGTGCGGCGCTGGCGCAGCTCGGGGTGGCACCCGCCGCCATCCTGCGCGGTGTACGGGGTGAGCCGCTGTGGCCCGCCGGGACCGTCGGCGCCCTGACGCACTGCGCCGGCTACCGGGCCGCCGCCGTGGCGCGCGCGTCCGACGTCGTGTCGCTGGGGCTGGACGCCGAACCCCACCTCCCGATGCCGGGCGGGGGCGAGCTGCGGCTGGTCACCGTGGACGAGGAGCGGCGGTATCTGCCCGAGCTGGCCGCCAGGCACCCGGAGATCTGCTGGGACCGGCTGCTCTTCAGCGCCAAGGAGAGCGTGTACAAGGCGTGGTACCCGCTCACCGGCCGCTGGCTCGGCTTCGACGAGGCCGTGATCACCCCGGACCCGGCTGCGGGCACCTTCACCGCACGGCTGCTGGTGCCGGGGCCCGAGGTCGCGGGGGAGCGGCTCACCGGGTTCGAGGGGACCTGGACGGTCCGGCACGGACTGATCCGTACGGCTGTCACTGTCGGCCACTGACTCCCGTACCCGGGTGTGCCGCCGGCCGGTACCGGGCGTCCTCCGTCCCGCTGCTGCCGTCCGGGCGCGGCCGAAGTGACCCCGCCGGGCAGGTCAGAGGTCACCTCGTGCTCGAATGGTGCGTGAAGCGTGCTCGTAACTGCGCTAAGCGAGGTTTTTCCAATCAGCTCTTGTCATTTATGGCGAGGGCGGTGCAGGATCAGGGCATCTTGGCAGGCCGGACCACCAGATTCCGCTGAGCTGACCAGCAGGCGACGGGCCGTACCACCACCGCATCCGCACAACTGAGTTCAAGGAGCACCATGCAAGACCTCCGTATCGGCGTGGTCGGCCTCGGGCTGCGGGCCAATCTGGCCGATGCCGCCCACCGTCCCGGCGCCGGGTCCGTCGTGGCCGCCGTCGCCGACACCGATGCCGCGGTGCGGGCCACCGTGGCGGACCGGTTCGCCGGGGCCACCGCGGTGGACGACTACCGCAAGCTGCTCGACGGCGACACCGTGGACGCCGTCGTCGTGGCCACCCCCGACGACACCCACGAAGCCGTCGCCTGCGACATCCTGCGCGCGGGCATCCCGGTCTACGTGGAGAAGCCGCTCGGCATCACCGTCGAGCAGTGCGACACCATCCTGCGCACCGCCTACGAGACCGGCACCCGGCTGTACGTCGGCCACAACATGCGGCACATGGGTGTGGTGCGGCTGATGCGCGACATCATCGCGCGCGGCGACATCGGCGAGCCGAAGACCGTGTGGGTACGGCACTTCGTCTCGTACGGCGGCGACTACTACTTCAAGGACTGGCACGCCGACCGCACCCGCACCACCGGGCTGCTGCTCCAGAAGGCCGCGCACGACATCGACGTGGTGCACTGGCTGGCGAACGGCTACACCTCGCGGGTCAACGCCATGGGCGACCTGATGATGTACGGGGACCTGCCGCGCCGCGAGCCGGGCACCCCCCGGCCCGACGGCTGGCTGCGGGAGTTCGACTGGCCGCCGGCCACCCGCAAGGACCTCCACCACGTGGTGGACGTCGAGGATGTGTCCGTCATGAACATGCGGCTGGACAACGGCGTGATCGCCGCGTACCAGCAGTGCCACTTCACCCCGGACTACTTCCGCAACTACACGGTCATCGGGACCGAGGGCCGGCTGGAGAACTTCGGCGACCGGCCGGGCGACGAGGTCAAGGTCTGGAACACCGGGCCGACCGGCTACCGGGCGGACGCCGACGCGGTCTACCGGGTGCCGGAGTCGAAGGGCTCCCATGGCGGTTCGGACGAGCGGATCATCGGCGAGTTCTGCCGCTTCGTCAGGGACGGCGGGGTGACCGACACTTCACCGGTCGCCGCCCGGATGAGTGTGGCCGCCGGAGTGATGGCCACGCAGTCGGTGCGCTCCGGCGGCACACCGTACGACGTGCCGCCGCTGGACCCGGAGCTGATCGCCTACTTCGAGTCGGGCCAGCAGCGGGACGGGGTCACGGGGATCACACCGCGATGACCTCGACACCGGCATCGGTGAAGAGACCTGTCATCTCCTCGCCGATGCCGGTGTCCGTGACCAGGGTGTCGACCTGGTCGGTGGTGCAGATCCTGGCGAAGGCGCGGGTGCCGAGCTTGCTGGAGTCGGCCGCGACGACCACCCGCTCGGCGCGCTCGCACAGCAGCCGGTTGATGCCCGCCTCGTCCTCGTGGTGGGCGGCGGCGCCGTGAACGGCGTCGAAGCCGTTCACCCCCAGCACGGCGGTGTCCATGGTGATCTGGCCGAGTACCCCGTCGGCGAGCGGGCCCGTCAGCTCGTACGACTGGGGGCGGGCCACTCCGCCGGTCACCACGATCTTGAACTGGGGCCTGATCGCAAGCTCGTTGGCGATGTTCAGCGCGTTGGTCACGACCGTGAGCGCCGGGGTGCCGGACGCCAGGTCGGGCCGGACGGCGAGCGCGCGGGCCACCTCGGTCGTGGTGGTGCCGCCGGTCAGGCCGACCGCCTCGCCCGCGGTGATCAGCTCGGCGACGGCCTGCGCGATGCGCTGCTTCTCGGAGGCGCGCCGGGCCGTCTTGTAGCGGAGCGGGAGTTCGTAGCTGACACCGTGGACGACGGCGCCGCCGCGGGTGCGCACCAGCATCTGCTGCTGGGCGAGCTGGTCGAAATCACGCCTGATGGTGGCGGCCGAGACGTCGAGCGCGAGGGCCGCCGCTTCGACATCGAGGCGGCCCTGCTCGACGAGCAGTTCCAGGAGTGCCTTCCAACGCGCGTCGCGGGACTGGGACATCTCTCGCACTCTCCTCTTCGGTGGAACGCTGTGACCTTAACCCAGAAACCGTTACTTGCTTGATTGTGATTGAAACAACGAAGTATCTTGCAGAAACAATCATTACCTTGAGGGGTGGATCAGCATGAGCCATGTCCAGAACGAGCTGGCCAGTCAGCCCGAGTGCTGGGAGCGCGCCGCGGAGCTGGCCGGGAGCCAGAAGGCGGCGCTGCCGGCCGCCGGGGAGCGCGTCGCGATCGTCGGCTGCGGCACCTCGTGGTTCATGGCGCAGGCCGTGGCCGCGCTGCGGGAGGGAGCCGGGCAGGGCGAGACCGACGCGTTCGCGGCCTCCGAGTTCCCCTTCAGCCGCAGCTACGACCGGGTGATCGCACTCAGCCGCTCGGGCACCACGACCGAGGTGCTCGAACTCCTCGCCAGGGTACGCGGAAAGGCCCGCACCACCGCCATCACGGGTGACCCGAAGACCCCGGTCATGGAGGCCGCGGACGACATCGTCGTCCTCGACTTCGCCGACGAGCAGTCCGTCGTCCAGACCCGGTTCGCCACCACCGCGCTCACCCTGCTCCGCGCCCACCTCGGTCTGCACACGGACTCCGTGGTGGCCGACGCGCGGACCGCGCTCGCCGAGCCGCTGCCCGAAGGTCTGGTCGACTGCTCGCAGTTCACCTTCCTCGGCCGGGGCTGGAGCAACGGCCTGGCCCAGGAGGCGGCGCTGAAGATGCGGGAGGCCTCGCTCTCCTGGACCGAGGCTTACCCGGCCATGGAGTACCGCCACGGCCCCATCAGCATCACCACAGAGGGCACCGCCACCTGGATGTTCGGCGAGACCCCGGAGGGCCTGGAGGAGCAGGTCCGGGCCACCGGCGGGATGTGGGTGGCCGGCGGCCTCGACCCGCTCGCCGAGCTGGTACGGGCGCAGCGCCTGGCCGTCGCCATCGCGGCCGCGCGCGGCCTCGACCCGGACTCGCCGCGCCACCTCACCCGCTCCGTCATCCTTGCCGAGGGCTGAGCGATGCCCCTTGCCGAGAGTGGCGCGCTGGTCGCCGACGCCGCCGCGCGGCGCGGCGCGGTGGCCGCGTTCAACATCATCACGCTGGAGCACGCGGAGGCCGTGATCTCGGGGGCCGAGGCCGCCGGGGCCCCGGTCATCCTCCAGATCAGCGAGAACGCGGTGAAGTACCGGCAGGGCCAGGTGCTTCCGCTCGCCCGCGCCGCCGCCGCACTGGCCGGGGCCGCGTCCGTACCGGTCGCGCTCCACCTCGACCATGTGAAGAGCGACGCCCTGCTGCGGCAGGCCGCCGACGCCGGGTTCAGCTCGGTGATGTACGACGCCGCGCATCAGCCGTACGCGGAGAACCTCGCCGCGACCCGGGACGCGGCCGACTGGGCACATGCCCGCGGGCTGTGGATCGAGGCCGAGCTGGGCGAGGTCGGCGGCAAGGACGGGGCGGCGCCGCTGGACGCGCACGCTCCGGGGGCGCGGACCCGCCCGGACGAGGCCGCCGCCTTCGTGGCCGATTCCGGCGTGGACGCGCTCGCTGTCGCGATCGGCAGCTCGCACGCGATGACCTCGCGCACCGCGGTCCTCGACCACGAACTGCTCGGGCGGCTGCGGGACGCCGTCGGAGTGCCGCTGGTCCTGCACGGCTCATCGGGGGTGCCGGACGCCGAACTGGCGGCGGCCGTCGCAGGCGGTATCGCCAAGGTCAATATCGGTACGGCGCTGAACATCGCCATGACCACAGCGATCCGCGAGGTGCTGACCGCCCAGCCCGAGGCGGTCGACTCGCGGAAGTACCTCAAGGCCGGGCGGCAGGCGATGGCGGACGCCGTCACCGGCCTGGTCAAGCTGGTCGGTTCCGCCGCCTGACGGGCCCGCCCCCGCGGCCCGGGGGCGCCATGGTTACGTTCTGGCGCAGCCGGCGGGGGCGGACAGCGGGCGGCGGGGCGGGTGGCAGGTGACAGGGCGCGGGGTGTGCCCACCGCCTGCGGCCTGGCGCCCGCCACCCGGTCGGACAGCAGGACTTCTCGGCCTACCTGAGCCGGGCCACGGCCCACTTCGTCTCCTGGGCGAGCATGCCGAGGCTGCGCTGGGCGGATCTGCCCATTCCGGTGTGCAGTTCCCCGGCGACGGCCAGCGACTCCCGGGCGATGGACGCGAGTCCGGCTCCGGCGGCCGCGAGAGCGAGTTCGAAGTGCTCGGCGGCGACCATCCGGCCCAGGCCCAGCTGCCGCCACCGCTGCCCCGCGCCGTCCGCGTCGAGGAGCTCCGGGACCGGCCGCAGGGTCCGCCAGGCCGCGGGCAGGTCCCCGGTGCGCCGCTGGAGCCCGGCGAGCCTGCGGCTCGCCAACGCCCGGTCACGCACCCCGGTCACCCGGGCCGCGTACCCGGTCTGGGCGCGCGCCGCCTGGCTCAGGTCGCCGAGCGTCTCCAGTTCGACGCTCAGCACCCGCAGCAGATCCGCCCGTTCCCCGGTGCCGGCTTCTTCGGCCGCGTCCAGGATGCGCAGCAGCGCCACCCGGGCGTGCTCGGTGCGGCCCTGCTTTCCGGCCAGCCGTATCCACGTCAGCTCCGGCTCCCGTGCGGGATCGTCGCCCGGCCCCGGACCGCCGAGCCCGCGCGCCCACTCCGCCAGCTCCCCGGAACGCTCGGGTATCTCCGGCAGCCCCCGGCGCCCGGTCCGCTGCGCGGCGCGGGCCGCCCGCAGCAGGGGCAGGTCATCGGCGCTGCCGTGCAGGGCCACCAGCACCGCGGCGAGACGCAGTTCCTCGCCCGTCTCCGTATCACCCGCGTCGGCGGTCTCGGCCGCCAACAGACGCCGCAGCAGGGGAAGATCGCGGTCCTGCCGGTCGAACTGCGCCGCACGCAGCACCGTGGCGCGCCGCGCCCCGTCGCCCGCCACCTCGGCCCACCGGACCGTCTCCTCCCGCAGTCGCGCCAGATCCTCCAGACCGGGGCGCAGCACCGTCTCGCGCAGCGGCGGGCGCGGATGCGGACCGAGCCGCGCACGGGCCCGGCCGCCCGCCGCTTCGAGCAGCACATGGTCCGGTTCGGTACGGAGCAGGGCCGTGTGCAGCCGGGCGAACAGTTCGGCGGGGGAGCGGTCGGGGAGCCCCAGGGCCTCGCGCAGCGCGGACCGCCGGGCGTCGAGACCGGGCAGCGGCCCCCGTACCGCACCGCCGGGCGAGGCCGCCGCGGCGGAGAGCCGCGCACCGGCTTCCGCGGGGGACAGCTCCAGCAGGCCGTGCCATCCGGGCAGACCGATCGCCAGCTCCAGCGCCTCGTCCGCGCTCCCGGCGACGAGCCCGGCCGGGCCACCGGCCGATGCGTACAGCACGGGGCCCGCGCCGCACACGAAGAACGTGCCACCCCTGCCATCCCCGGCCACCGCCGCCAGCGGCGCTCCCGACGCCAGCCGGACCGACCCGCCGTACGCGGCCCCCGCCACGTCGAAACCGAAGGGGCGGGCCGCCACTTCAGCCAGCTCCGGCCGGTCCCCGAGGAGGGCGATGGCACGTCCGTAAACCGTCATACGGGAAACGTAACAGCCATGTCCGACATGACTCTCACGCCGGTTGCAGGAGGTCCCAGCGGTTCCCGTAGAGGTCCTCGAAGACGGCGACCGCACCGTACGGCTCCTGGCGCGGCTCCTCCAGGAAGCGGACGCCCGCCGCCCGCATCCGGGCGTGATCGCGTACGAAGTCCTCGGTGTGCAGGAAGAAACCGACCCGGCCGCCCGTCTGGGCGCCGACGCTCGCGCGCTGTGCCTCGTCCTTGGCGCGGGCCAGCAGCAGACCGGTGCCGGGCTGTCCGCCGGGCGGTGTGACCACCACCCAGCGGCTGCCGTCGCCGCGGTCGGTGTCCTCGGAGAGGACGAAGCCGAGCGCGCCGGTGTAGAAGCCGATGGCCTCGTCGTAGTCGTGGACGACCAGGGTGATCAGTGCGATGTGTGCCATGGCGGAGAGGCTAACCGGAGGCTGGTTATACGTACCACTCGCGCCCGGTGGACCGCCTGGGCACAATGACCGCCATGACGGAGCAGCACCTCATCGACCGTGCCCGGCTGCTCGCCGGGACCGGGCACCGGCGGGTTCTCGGCATCGCGGGCCCGCCGGGCGCGGGGAAGTCCACCCTCGCCGCGCACCTCGCGGAGGCGCTCGGCCCGCTCGCCGTGGTGGTCCCGATGGACGGCTTCCACCTGGCCGGGGCCGAACTGCGCCGCCTCGGCCTGGCCGACCGCAAGGGCGCCCCGGACACCTTCGACGAGGCCGGGTACGTGGCCCTGCTCGCCCGGCTCCGTGCGCCCGGCGGCGACACCGTGTACGCGCCCGCCTTCGACCGCGCGCTGGAGGAACCCGTCGCGGGGGCCGTGGCGGTCGTACCCGGGGTCCCGCTCGTGATCACCGAGGGGAACTATCTGCTGCACTGGCCGCGCGCGAGGGCGCTGCTCGACGAGGCGTGGTACGTCGGCCCGGAGCTGCCCGACGGACCCGGGGGCCCCGACGGCCCGGACCGCCCGCACTCCGCGGAGCGCCCGGGAAACCCCGCGGACGCGGCACGCGTCCGCAGGCTCATCGAGCGTCATGTCCGGTACGGCAGGAGCCGCGCGGAGGCCGAGCGCTGGGTGCACCGGTCCGACGAGGCCAACGCCCGGCTGATCGAGCGGACCAGGACCAGGGCCGACCTGATCGTGCCGTACCCGTGAGCACCATTTCCCGGGCAGGCCCGACCGCCCCGTACCGCTGAGCGGCGCGTCCCGGGCCGGCCTGACGCTCCCGTACCTCTGAGCACCCGGTCCTGGGCAGGCCCGACCGCGCCGTACCCCTGAACGCCGCGCCCGGACCGTCACTTCCGCCGGCGTCGCGTTGAGGACCGCCACCTCCCCGGGCGTCGCGTCCCGGGCCGTCGCCCGGCAGGATGGGGGCCATGTCCACCGAACCCGTACCGTTCACCGCCGACGACTACCGCGCCCGTATGGCCCGTACCGCCCGGAGCGCGGCGGACGCGGGGCTCGCCGGAGTACTCGTCGCGCCCGGCCCCGACCTCGTCCACCTCACCGGATACCGGCCCACCGCCGCCACCGAGCGGATGACCCTCCTGGTCATCACGGAGGACCGGGACCCGGTCCTCGTCGTACCGGCACTGGAGGCCGGTGATGCCGAGCGCGCCGTCGGTGCCCCCGCGCTCACCCTGCTGGACTGGACGGACGGGAAGGATCCGTACGGCCTCACCGCCGGACTCCTCAGGCCGGACGGCCGGTTCGCGGTCAGTGACAACGGCTGGGCGATGCATCTGCTCGGGCTGCAGCGCGCCCTGCCCGACAGCTCGTACCGGTCGCTGACGGAGGCCCTGCCGATGCTGCGCGCCGTGAAGGACGCGGCCGAACTGGCCCGCATCGAAGCCGCGGGCGCCGCCGCCGACGCGGCCTACAAGGAGATCCTCAAGGTCCGCTTCTCCGGCCGCAGCGAGACCGAGGTCGCCGCCGATCTGGCCGCGCTGCTGCGGCGGTTCGGGCACGAGCAGGTGGACTTCACGGTCGTCGGCTCCGGCCCCAACGGCGCCAACCCGCACCACGAGGCGGGCGAACGCGTCATCGGGACCGGCGACATGGTCGTCCTGGACTTCGGCGGGCTCAAGGACGGATACGGCTCCGACACCTCCCGCACCGTCCATGTCGGCGCCCCGGGCGCCGAGGAGCAGCGGGTGCACGACATCGTCCGCGAGGCGCAGGACGCGGGCTGCCGTGCGGTGCGCCCCGGCGTTGCCTGCCAGGAGATCGACCGGGCGGCGCGCGCGGTCATCACCCAGGCCGGGTACGGCGAGCGGTTCATCCACCGCACCGGCCACGGCATCGGTGTGACCACCCACGAGCCCCCGTACATGATCGAGGGCGAGGAGCAGCCGCTGGTGCCCGGGATGTGCTTCTCGGTCGAGCCGGGCATCTACCTCCCCGGCCGCTTCGGCGTCCGGATCGAGGACATCGTCACGGTCACCGAGGACGGCGGCCGGCGGCTCAACACCACCCGGCGTGAGCTGGCGGTCGTCGAGTAGCCACCCCCCCCGGCGGGCGCCACCCGGCGCACTCCACCACCCCCGGCGGGCCCCACCGCCCCGCCCCGGCACCGAGCCCGCCGGGGGCCGTCACACGTCCGTCGCACCCTCACACATCCGCCAGGTGTCAGGCCCTCACACATCCGTCAGTACGACACACGACTCCGGCGGCAGCAGCAACAGCCCGTCCCCGCCCGGCGTACGGACCGGCTCCCAGCAGGCCAGGATCCGGCTGCCGCGCCCGTTCAGCGGGATCCGTGCCGTCCCGGCGCCGAGGTTGACCGCGATTCGCAGGTCGCCCCGGCGGAGCGCCAGCCAGCGCGCGTCCTCGTCGTACGCCACCTTCACCGCGGCCAGGTCCGGGTCCAGCAGATCGGGGCAGGTGCGGCGGAGCGCGATCAGCTCGCGGTACCAGGCGAGCAGCCGCGAGTGGTGGCCGCCGTCCAGCTCGCCCCAGTCGAGACAGGACCGCTCCCGGGTGGTGGGTGATTGCGGGTCGGGGATGTCCCCCTCGGCCCAGCCGTGCTCGGCGAACTCCCGCCGCCTGCCGTTCCGTACGGCCTCCGCCAGATCCGGATCGGTGTGGTCGGTGAAGAACTGCCACGGGGTGCCCGCCCCCCACTCCTCGCCCATGAACAGCATCGGCACCGAGGGCGCGGTGAGCACCAGGGTCGCCGCGCACGCCAGCAGACCGGGCGACAGACTCGCCGAAAGCCGGTCGCCGAGCGCCCGGTTCCCGATCTGGTCATGGGTCTGCGCGAACCCGACGAAGCGCTGCGCGGGCGTCGACACGCGGTGCACGGGGCGGCCGTGGGTCCGGCCGCGGAACGTCGAGTACGTACCGTCGTGGAAGAAGACCCGGGTGAGGGTCTTGGCCAGGGCGGCCAGCGGCTCAGCGGCGAAATCCGCGTAGTACCCCTGGGACTCGCCGGTCAGCGCGGTGTGCAGGGCGTGGTGGAAGTCGTCGTTCCACTGGGCGTGCACACCGAGACCGCCCGCCCCGCGCGGGGTCGTCGTCCGCGGGTCGCAGAGGTCGGACTCGGCGATCAGGAAGAGCGGCCGCCCGAGACCGGCCGAGAGTGCGTCGGTGGCCGCCGACAGCTCCTCCAGGAAGGTCAGGGCCCGCCCGTCCACGAGCGCGTGCACCGCGTCGAGCCGTAGCCCGTCGATCCGGTAGTCGCGCAGCCAGGCCAGCGCGCTCCCCAGCAGATACGCCCTGACCTCGTCGGATCCGGGCGCGTCCAGGTTCACGGCCGACCCCCAGGGGGTCTGGTGGGTGTCGGTGAAGTACGGGCCGTAGGAGGGCAGATGGTTGCCGGAGGGGCCGAAGTGGTTGTGGACCACGTCCAGTACGACCCCGAGCCCCCGCTCATGGGCCGCGTCGACGAAGCGCTTCAGCCCGTCCGGGCCGCCGTACGGTTCGTGCACCGCCCACAGCGAGACCCCCTCGTACCCCCAGCCGTGCCGGCCCGGGAAGGGACAGACCGGCATCAGCTCGACATGGGTGACGCCCAGCGCGGCCAGATGGTCCAGCCGGGCGGCCGCCGCGTCGAAGGTGCCCTCCGGGGTGTACGTGCCGATGTGCAACTCGTAGAGGACGGCGCCCGGCAGCGCACGGCCCGGCCACTCCTGGCGCCACGGGAACGCGTCGTGGACGACGACGGCGCTCAGACTGTCGGGTCCCGCGGGCTGCCGGCGCGAGCGCGGGTCGGGCAGCACCGGCCCGCCGTCGAGCCGGAAGCCGTAGTGATCGCCCTCCGACGCCTCCGCGGTGACGGCCCACCAGCCCTCCCGCAGCGGATCACGCTCCATGGCCAGCTCCCGCCCGGCCAGCTCCAGCGTGACTTCGCGCTTCTCCGGTGCCCACACGTCGAACAGCACTGCATCCCCTAGGTCGTGTCGTCGGAACGGTCGTGTCGTCGGAACGGTCGTGTCGTCGGGACGGTCGTCCGGCCGGGACGGGGTGTGGTCGGGACCGCCATCGGCCGGCAGGCTCTCATCTTGACAAGATCAGGGGCTGGAGCGAGCGCACTCGGGCCATTAGGGTCGCGATCCATGAGGATTCCGCCACTGCCCGCCTTCCCGCCCGGTTTCCTGTGGGGCGCGTCAGCATCCGCCTTCCAGACCGAGGGAGCGGCGGGCGCCGACGGCAAGGGCCCGTCCGGCTGGGACGTCTTCGCGGCCCGGCCCGGCCGGGTCAAGGACGGCACCGACGGCTCACGCGGCACCGGCTTCTACGACCGCTACCGCGAGGACGTGGAGCTGCTCGCCGGGCTCGGCGCCGGGGCCTTCCGCTTCTCGGTCAGCTGGCCGCGCGTCGTGCCGGACGGCTCGGGACCGCTCAACCCGGCGGGGCTCGACTTCTACGACCGGCTCGTCGACGAGCTGTGCTCCCGGGGCATCAGACCCGCGCCGACGCTCTACCACTGGGACACCCCGCTCGCCCTCGAACAGAACGGCGGCTGGCTCAACCGCGACACCGCCCACCGCTTCGCCGAGTACGCGGCCGTCGTCGCCGAGCGCCTCGCCGACCGGGTCCCGATGTGGATCACCATCAACGAACCGGCCGAGGTGACGCTCCTCGGCTACGCGCTGGGCGAGCACGCCCCCGGTAAGAAACTGCTCTTCGACGCGCTGCCCGCCGCCCACCACCAGCTGCTCGCACACGGTCTCGCCGTCGGGGCGCTGCGCGCGGCGGGAGCGTCCCACATCGGCATCGCCGTCTCGCACACCCCGGTCTGGACGGCGGGCGAGAGCGAGGAGGACCGCTTCGGGGCCGGGCTCTACGACACGCTCTCCAACTGGCTCTTCGCCGACCCGCTGCTCACCGGCGCCTACCCGGACGAGAACTTCGCGGCCCTGATGCCGGGACCGGTCGCCGAGGACCTGGAGACCATCTCGGCCCCGCTCGACTGGTACGGGGTCAACTACTACAACCCCACCCTCGTCGGCGCACCCGCCCCGCAGGCCCTCGACACCTTCGCCGGGTTCGGCATACCGCCCGAACTGCCTTTCGGTATCAGGGAGATCGAGGGATACGACCGCACCGACTTCGGCTGGCCGGTGGTCCCCGACGGACTGCGCTCCATGCTGATCCAGCTGGAGAGCCGCTACGGCGACCGGCTGCCGCCGCTCTACATCACCGAGAACGGCTGCAGCTACGACGGAGTGCACGACGCCCGCAGGATCGACTTCCTCGACGGCCATCTGCGCGCCCTGCACGCCGCCATGGCCGAGGGGGTCGACGTCCGCGGCTACTTCACCTGGTCGCTCACCGACAACTTCGAGTGGATCGAGGGGAACGCACAGCGGTTCGGCCTGGTGCACGTGGACTACGAGTCGATGCGCCGCACCCCGAAGGACTCCTACCGGTGGTACGCGGAGGTCATCCGCGGTTCGCAGGCCGGATGCACGGACGGACACCAGTCGCAATGACCAGTACTTCAGCCATGGTCGCTCCGTGGTGGCAACAGGCTCAACTGGGGATCTTCGTGCACTGGACCCCCGCGTCCGTGCCGGGGTGGGCACCGTCGTACGACCCGGCGGGGCGCGCGCACCTCGGCTGGACCTCGTACGGGGAGTGGTACGAGAACTCCCTCCGCTTCCCCGGCAGCCCGGTCTCCGCCCACCACCGGGAGACGTACGGCACCCGCCCGTACACGGCGTTCGGCGGCGACTTCGCGGACGCGCTGAGCGGCTGGGACCCGGCGGACTGGGCACGCCGCTTCCGCGCGGCCGGGGCCCGTTACGCGGTCCTCGTCACCAAGCACCACGACGGCTACTGCCTCTGGCCCTCCGGGGTCCGCAACCCGCACCAGCCCGGCTGGCACACCCCGCGCGACGTCGTCGGCGAGTTCGCCGACGCGGTCAGGGCCGAGGGGCTGCGGTTCGGCGTCTACTACTCGGGCGGCCTCGACTGGACGTTCCAGCCGCGCCCCATCGCGACCGCGGCCGACACGGTGGCCGCCGTCCCGCGCGGCGCCTACCCGGCGTACGCGGACGCCCAGCTGCGGGAGCTGATCAGGCGCTACCACCCGGACATCCTCTGGAACGACATCGCCTGGCCCGCGGGGCGCGCCGGAATCCGGCGCCTGGTCGAGTACTACCGCTTCACCGTCCCGCACGGTGTCGTCAACGACCGGCTCTACCCGTACACCCCGCTGTGGCGCACGCTGCGGCTGCCCGGTCTGCGGGCCGCGTACAACAGCTGGGACCGCCGCACGGTCGCCAGCGACGAGGGCTTCGTCCCCAAGAAGCCCCCGTACTACGACTTCAGGACACCGGAGTACTCCCGCTACACCGGCCCCGACCCCTTCGAGATCACCCGCGGCGTCGACCACAGCTTCGGCTACAACCGGAACTCGGGCGAGAACTCCTTCATCGGCCGCGAGGCGCTCGCCGCGCTGCTCGCGACGGTCCGGTCCGACGGCGGAAATCTGCTGCTCAACGTCGGTCCGCGCGGTGAGGACGCCACCATCCCGCCGGAGCAGCAGCGCCGGCTGGACTGGCTCGGCGAGGCCGCCGGCTTCAGTCCCACACCATGTTGACGGCCCGTTCGAAGTTCGCGTAACCCGCCCGCTCGAAGGCCCGCGCCATCGGGACGTTGCCGACATCCGTCGACGCACGGATCCGCTCCACACCCTCACCGGTGAGAATCCTCGTGCCCTCGGCGAGGATCCCGTCGATGTACCCGTGTCCCCGGTGGGCGGGCAGCACGCCGATGTACGCGATGATCGCGTGGTAGTTGTTGCGTGCGGGAATCACGAAGCCGACCGGCTCCCCGCCCGGCAGCTCGGCGACCCGCCACCAGCCGGCCGGGCTCCGGTAGCCCGTCAGCTCCTCGTCGTACTGCCGCTCGGACACCTCGCGCGGACTCAGCCCGGTCGCCACCGATGCCCGGGTGTGGGCGTCGAGCGAGCCCTCGGCGACCAGGGCCATCAGCGAGACGAGATCCTCCCGGTCGCGCACCGGCCGGAAGACCAGCCGGCCGTCCGGCGCCGGGGCCGCCGCCGCTCCCGGGGTCCACTCCAGCCGCAGCCGCTCGACCAGCAGCCGCGCCCCGGTCCGCTCCACAGCCCGCATCCGGGCCCCGACCACCTCGTGGGCGACCGGATCCGTGCGCCAGTCCGGCGGGATGAACCGGCCGTACTCGGGGCGCTCAGCGCCGGCCGGGAAGAGCCGCGCCATCGCCGTCTCCAGCAGCCGCACCCCGGTATCGACGCGCTCCGGTTCGGGCAGCGTGTCGTCCAGGTCGAAGAAGTCGAGCGTGTACGGGGCGGCGCCGGGCGCGGGGGCCCACCAGGCGGCCCGCGCCAGTACGCGGTCGCCGCGCAGCGCCACCCACATCCACTCGGGACGGCGCAGACCACGCGCCAGGTCGTCGGCCAGCTCGTGGTCGAGTGTGTACGGCAGTGTGCGGAAGAGGGCGAGCTCGTCCGGCCCGCTCAACGGGCGGACCACCAGCTCGTGTTCGTACGGCTTCGCGTGCAAAGAGGCTCCTGGGTAGGGGGGATGTCCGCAGACCGTAACAATCGGCGTCCTGCCTGGTCACATGGTTATCGGAAACCCAGGGGCGCCTGGACACCCGCACCGGATCCGGCCGACAATCAACCCCGTGACGTCCTCCTCAGACTCCCCGGCGCCCGCCCACGAGCCACCTATGGCTGTCCCTGCCCGGCTCTCCGACGCCGAGCGCGACCGGGTGCTCGGAGTGCTCAAGGAGGGCGCGGTCCAGGGGAGGCTGTCCCATGACACCTTCGTGCGCCGCACCGAACTGGCCCTCGCCGCCCGCAGGTCCGACGAACTGACCGCCCTCACCGCGGACCTGGAGAGCGGCCGGGGCTGGTCGCAGCGGCTGCTGGGCGCGGTCGGCCAGGTGTCGGCCTTCCCCGGACGGATGCGCAGGGCCTGGGCCGCCGAACGGCTGCCGAAACTGCGCCTGCCCGCCCCGGGCCCGTACCCGCTGCGGATAGGCCGCGACCCGGTCAACGGCCTGCGCCTGAACCACGAGACGGTGTCGCGCCTGCACGCCGAACTCGGCCTCCAGGCCGGCCTCTGGGTGCTGCGCGACCTGGGCTCGGCCAACGGTACGACGGTCAACGGACACCGGGTCACCGGCGCGGTCGTCGTACGCGACGGCGACGCGGTCGGATTCGGCCGCATCCACTTCCGGCTCTCATCGGAGTGACCGGCCACGCTCCCTCCGGCCGAGGGGCACCGGGCCCACTCACCCCGAGCCCGCCGGCGCGACCCGCTTGAGCAGTGCCACCGGCCGTACCGCGAACAGCTCGCCCAGGGCGACCCGCCCGGTGAACTCCCGCTCGGGCGCCAGCAGATCGAGCCACACCCCGGCGGGCAGCGGCAGCTCCGTGTCCCGCCAGCCACCCGCCTGTTCCAGCCGCAGGGAGAGCCGGGTCACCGCCGTGACCACCTCCCCCGAGCGGCAGAAGGCCAGACAGTGGCCGGCGGCGGGCCCCTCGGGTTCGAGCGGCCGGTACGTCCCGGACTCGCCGAACACCTCCGGGCAGTCCCGGCGCAGCAGCAGCGCCGTGGTGGTCAGCGCCAGCTTCTCGTCCGACGGGTCGACGGGCACCGGGGGTCTGCGGTTGTCCGGATCCACCAGTGCGATGTACGAGCCCTCGGTGCCCTGGTAGACGTCGGGCACCCCGGGCATCGTGAGATGGACCAGGGTGGCGCCGAGTGTGTTGGCCCGTACGTGCGGACCGAGCCCGCGGGCGAATTCGGCGACCGCCGACTGCGCGGGGCCCGCGGGACCCGCAGCGGTGAAGTCGTCGACCGCCTGCTCGTACCCGGCGTCCTGCTCGGTCCAGCTGGTGTGCAGCCCCGCCTCGCGCACCGACTTCAGCAGCGCGGGGCCGAGCCGCTCCTGGTCGGGCAGCCCGAAGCCGAACACGGTCTGCCAGGCCACCCAGGCCAGTTGCGGATCGGGCGCCGGAGTGGTCAGCCGCCCCAGCAGGTCCGCCCAGTGCTCCGGGCACTCGGTGAGGACCGCGATCCGCGCCCGGACATCGGCGCTGCGTTTGGTGTCGTGCGTGGTCAGCACCGTCCCGCCGGCCGGCCAGTCGCGGGCCGTCCGGGCGCAGAACGCGTGGAAGCGCGCCGGGCTCACCGCGGGCGCTCCCGGATCACCGCCCACCTCGCCCGCCGACACCAGCGGCGTGTAGCGGTAGAAGGCGGTGTCCTCGACCGACTTGGCGCGCAGCGCGGACGCGGTCTGCGCGAACCGGGCGCAGAACGCGGCCCGGTCGGGGCCGCCGCCCAGCCTGCCGAGCGCCAGATCCCGTACGACACCGACGACGGCCGACTCCTCCGCCACGGTGAAGGACGCGGCGGCCTGCCGTACCGTCTCCGGATCCAGCGTGGCCTCCGCGATGTCGGGCGTCGGCCCGCCCGCGGTCACATAGGGCCGGTAGACGGGCATCCGGACCAGCAGCTCGCGCAGCGCCGTCCGCAGCGCCCACGGCGCGTGGTCGCGCAGCGCCGGGTCGGCCGCGCAGATCCGCTCCGCCGTGCGGGCCAGATAGGTGGTCTCGGCCGCCAGCTCATGGGTGATGACCTTGTACGCGGCCCGGCGGACCGTCGACTCCCAGTGCCCGCCCCGGTCGCCGGCGGGCCCGGCGTACTCCCGGTAGTGGCGGACCAGCTCGGCGGCGCCCGCCGGATCGGTGAACAGGCCGTCGATCCGGTGCAGGGCGTCGTACCCGGTGGTCCCGGCGACCGCCCAGTCGGCGGGCAGCCGCTCGTCGCCGGTGAGGATCTTCTCCACCACGGTCCAGCGGCCGCCCGTCGCCTCACCGAGCCGCCGCAGATAGGCGCCGGGGTCGGCCAGTCCGTCCGGGTGGTCGACGCGCAGCCCCTCGATCACGCCGTCGTCCATCAGCTCCAGGATCTTGGCATGGGTCGCGTCGAAGACGGCCGGGTCCTCGACGCGTACCCCGATCAGGTCGGAGATGGTGAAGAAGCGGCGGTAGTTGAGCTCGGTACGGGCCAGCCGCCACCAGCCGAGGCGGTACCACTGGGCGTCGAGCAGCTCGGGCAGCGGCAGCCGCGCCGTGCCCTCGCGCAGCGGAAAGGCGTGGTCGTAGTAGCGCAGCACGTCCCCGTCGACCCGCAGCCGCTCCAGCTCGTCGCCGAGCCGGTGGCCGAGGACGGGCAGCAGCACCTTGCCGCCGCCCGACTCCCAGTCGATGTCGAACCAGCGCGCGTACGGCGAGACCGGGCCCTCGCGCAGCACCTCCCAGAGCGGCCGGTTGAACCGCGGGGCCGCCGCCATATGGTTCGGCACGATGTCCACGACGAGACCGAGCCCATGGGTGCGCGCGGTGTGCGCCAGCGCGCGCAGCCCGGCCTCGCCGCCCAGCTCGTCGCGGATCCGGGTGTGGTCCACGACGTCGTAACCGTGGGTGGAGCCGGGCACGGCGTCGAGGACCGGGGACAGATGGAGGTGCGAGACACCGAGGGCGGCCAGCCGGGGCACCGCTGCCTCGGCGGCCGGGAACGGGAACTGCGGCTGGATCTGAAGCCGGTACGTCGCGGTGGGCGTCATGGGAACCTACGTACCCCGTTTCGGCGGTCCCCTGTCACCCCCGGCGTGTCAGGCCGGCCGTTTCAGTACGGTCAGGCTCCGCCCGATCAGCGCGAGCCGGTCGCCCGCGTCCACCTTGGGGCCGGGGCCCGGAGGCACTCCGTCCTCATGGGCGGTGTCCACGACGACCTCCCACTGTCTGCCGTGGTTGACCGGCACCAGAAACTCGATCTCCTCCGCGCCCGCGTTGAACATCAGCAGGAACGAGTCGTCGGCGATGTGCTCACCGCGGGTCCCCGGCTCCGAGATGGCGTTCCCGTTCAGGAAGACCGTCAGCGCCTTGGCGTGCGCCGCCTGCCAGTCGCGCTGGACCATCTCCTCGCCCTCCGGGGTGAACCAGGCGATGTCGGAGAGGTCGTCGTGGGTGCCCTCCACCGGGCGGCCGTGGAAGAAGCGCCGCCGCCGGAAGACGGGATGCTCGCGCCGGAGCGCCACCATCGCCCGGGTGAAGGCCAGCAGGGTGCTGTTCGCGCCCCGGCCGCCGGAGGCGCTCCTTCCGGAGCGGTCCGTGCCGGTGCTCTCCGTGCTGTCAGTGCTGTCCTGGCCCTCCGCGCCCTCCGCGCTCTCCGTGCCGTCCTGGCCGGAGCCGCCTCCTGGGACCTCCTGGTCCGCCGCCGGTCCCCCGGGGCCGGGCCAGTGCACCCAGGCCAGCTCGCTGTCCTGGCAGTACGCGTTGTTGTTGCCGTGCTGGGTGCGGCCGAACTCGTCGCCGTGGCTCAGCATCGGCACCCCCTGCGAGAGCAGCAGTGTGGCCATGAAGTTCCGCATCTGGCGGCCCCTCAGTTCCAGTACACCGGGGTCGTCGGTCTCGCCCTCGGCGCCGCAGTTCCACGACCGGTTGTGGCTCTCGCCGTCCCGGTTGTTCTCGCCGTTCGCCTCGTTGTGCTTGTCGTTGTACGCCACCAGGTCGTGCAGCGTGAACCCGTCGTGGCAGGTGGTGAAGTTGATCGAGGCCAGCGGGCGCCGCCCGTCGTCCTGGTACAGGTCCGACGAGCCGGTCAGCCGCCCGGCGAACTCCGCGAGCGTCCGGGGCTCGCCCCGCCACAGGTCCCGCACGGTGTCGCGGTACTTGCCGTTCCACTCGGTCCACAGCGGCGGGAAGTTCCCCACCTGGTAGCCGCCCTCGCCCACGTCCCACGGTTCGGCGATCAGCTTCACCTGGGAGACCACCGGGTCCTGCTGGACCAGATCGAAGAAGGACGACAGCCGGTCCACCTCGTGGAACTGACGGGCCAGGGTCGCCGCCAGGTCGAAGCGGAAACCGTCGATGTGCATCTCGGTGACCCAGTAGCGCAGCGAGTCCATGATCAGCTGGAGCACGTGCGGAGAGCGCATCAGCAGGCTGTTGCCGGTGCCCGTGGTGTCCATGTAGTAGCGCGGATCGTCCGTCAGACGGTAGTAGGAGGCGTTGTCCAGGCCGCGGAAGGAGAGCGTCGGACCCAGGTGGTTGCCCTCGGCGGTGTGGTTGTAGACCACGTCGAGGATCACCTCGATCCCGGCCTCGTGCAGCGCTCGTACCGCCTGCTTGAATTCGAGCACCTGTTCGCCGCGGTCGCCCCAGGAGGCGTACGCGTTGTGCGGGGCGAAGAACCCGATGGTGTTGTAGCCCCAGTAGTTCGAGAGCCCGCTGTCCGCCAGACGGTGGTCGTTGACGAACTGGTGAATGGGCATCAGCTCCAGCGCGGTGACCCCGAGACCCGTCAGATGTTCGATGACCGCCGGATGCGCCAGCGCCGCGTACGTCCCGCGCATCTCGTCGGGGAGCGCCGGATGGAGCATGGTCAGGCCCTTCACATGGGCCTCGTAGAGCACGGTCTCGTGGTACGGAGTCCGCGGCAGCCGGTCGTCGCCCCAGTCGAAGTAGGGGTTGACCACCACCGATGCCATGGTGTGCGGGGCGGAGTCCAGGTCATTGCGCGAGTTCGGCCGGCCGAAGTGGTAGCCGTACACCGACTCGTCCCACTTGACCTCGCCGCTCACCGCCTTGGCGTACGGATCGAGGAGCAGCTTCGCCGAGTTGCACCGCTGCCCGCTCTCGGGCGCGTACGGGCCGTGCACCCGGAATCCGTACCGCTGGCCCGGCATGATGCCGGGCAGATAGGCATGGCGGACGAAGGCGTCCGTCTCTCTCAGCTCCACCGCCGTCTCTGAGCCGTCGTCGTGCAGCAGGCACAACTCGATTCGGTCGGCGGCCTCCGAAAAGACCGCGAAATTGGTCCCGGCGCCGTCGTACGTGGCGCCGAGCGGGTATGTCTGTCCCGGCCAGACCTGCATGGGCACGACTCTTCCACATCAGGCGCCGACTCACCCGTGTCCGCGCGTCCTCGCCACGAACCACTATGAATCCCCTCACTCGGCCCCGTCCGGTCACGGGGAACGGTCACCACGAATACGGGAGTTGGGAAAGGAGCCTGCGCATCGGGCTGCACCGGATCCCGCGCGCGGAGTACCCTTCCTTGATCGTTGCAGGGGGAGTGAAAGGCGGTACGCGGGTGGGCTCGGGAGGGCTGGAGCTGCCCCCAGGTGACCCGGGTCACGACGGGGGCTCCACAGGTGTCCCACCCGGGGCGGTCTCCCTGGCGCGGCCCATGGAGATCGGGGCGGAACTCGACTGGGACGCCGGCGCCTGGAACGAGGTGCGGACCCGCGCCCAGCGGGCCGGGCGTGCCTACATCTGGCTGAACCTGGTCGAGCAGCGGCTCCGCGCGGTGGTGGCCGCGGTGCTGCGTCCCATCTACGAACCGGTGCACGCCGACGACTGGGTGGTCGCGGCGGCGGGCCCGGCGGGCCAGGAGTGGGTGCAGCGCGCCGTCGCGGTACGGGAGGTCTCGCGCCGCAAGGGCTATCTGCTCGATCCGGCCGACGACAACGTCCTCAGCTTCCTCACCCTGCCTCAGCTGCGGGAACTGATGGTCCAGCACTGGCCGTGCTTCGAGCCGTACTACGACGACCGGCGCGATGTGGAACTGGCCCTGGACGAGCTGGAGGTCACCCGCAACGTGGTCTCCCGCAACCGGGCGCTCTCCGAGGCGGTGCTGGCCCAGGCCGAACGGGCCTCGTCGCGGCTGCTGGACATTCTGGGCGGCGGGTCGGGCGCGCCGTCCGCCGAACGCCTCCCGGTGGACGCGGTCGAGGACCTGGTGGGGGACCGGTACGCGGATGTCATCGGGGTCCACCCGGACCGCGTACGGCTCCAGCGGCAGATCCCCGCCGAGGACCTGTTCGGCGGGGCGCGCAGGCTCGACGCGATCGGGATAGGACTGAACCTCCTGGTCCAGAACTTCTCGGGCCGCCGGCTGGTCCGGCTGGCCGAGTCGGGGTGCCGGGTCCGGCTGCTCTTCCTCAACCCGGCCAGCAGCGCGGTCAAACGGCGCGAGCGGGAGCTGGGGCTGAAGAAGGGTGAGCTGAGCCGCGCGGTGGAGACGAACATCCTGCACATGCGCCGGGTGCGGTCCAGGCTCCGGGACCCCGGTGCCTTCGAGATCCATGTGTTCGACGAGACGCCGCGCTTCATGGCCTGTCTGGTCGACGGCGACGGCGCGGACGGTCTCGCGGTCGTCCAGTCGTATCTGCGCAGGGCGCGTGGGATGGAGGCGCCGGTCCTGGTACTCAGGGGCGGCGGACGCGCGGTGGTCAGGCAGGGGCAGGACGCGGAGCACGGCCTCTTCGAGACGTACCGGGACGAGTTCGAGTCCGTGTGGGGCGATTCGCGGCCGGTGTCCTGATCCGCCGCCCGGCTGCCGTGGGTGCCGCCGCTCCCGACCGTTCCGGTGGACGGGGCTGACCTGGCGGACCGGGTGGCCGGTCCCGCTGTCAGTGGCGCATGCGAGGGTGGTGACCACTTGGGGGACGTACCACGAAGGAGGGCCGCCATGAGCTGGCACCGGGGACCGCTGGTCGGCTTCGACCTGGAGACGACCGGCACCGATGTCGAGACGGACCGCATCGTCACGGCGGCCGTCGTGCGGCTGGGCGCGGACGGGGGCGTCCAGGAGCAGCGCACGTGGCTGATCGACCCGGGTGTGGTGATACCCGCGCAGGCCGCGGCGATTCACGGCATCTCGACGGACCATGCCCGGACCCACGGGGCGCCGGCGGCCTCCGCCGTGGAGGAGATCGCCCGTACCGTTGCCGCGGTGCTGCGTTCGGGGGTGCCGCTGGTGGTGATGAACGCGCGGTACGACCTGTCGCTGCTCGACCGTGAGTGCCGGCGCCATGGGGTGGCATCGGTCAGCGAGCGGCTCGGCGCGGCGCCTTCGCCCGTCATCGACCCGCTGGTGATCGACAAGCACGTCGACAAGTACCGCAAGGGCAAGCGCGCCCTCCACGCGCTGTGCGCCTACTACGGGGTGGAGCTGGACGACGCGCACGACGCGAGCGCGGACGCGGTGGCCGCCGCCCGGGTGGTGCGCCGCATGGGGGAGACGCACCAGCCGGTCGGGGCGATGCCACTAGCGGATCTGCATGGCCTTCAGATACGGGCGGCGGCCGAGCAGTCGGCCTCGCTGCAGGCCTACCTCCGGCGCACGGCCGACCCGGCGGCGGTCGTCGAGCCGGCCTGGCCGGTCATCCCCAGGAGCCGGTGACCCGCTCGCCACCCCTGTTGCCGGGCCGGCTCCGGGGCGCGCGGACGGAACTGAGGCTGCCGCTCGGGCCCTGGAGCGGATCCGGGGAGCCACTCGGGCCCTGGACGGATCCGTGGGGAGCCACTTGGGTCCGCGAGCGGATCCGTGCGGAGCCGCTTGCGACTCAGAACGGATACCAGCGGACCCCGGGGTCGTTCTCGCGCAGTGACGCCACCCTGCGGCGGAACTCTTCGAGGGCGCGGGGGTTGGCCGGGGCGTGCTGGGACACCCAGGCGCAGCTTGCCGTCTCGCGGGCGCCGCGCAGGACCGCGCAGCCCTCCCACTCGCGGACGTCCCAGCCGTAGGCGGTGACGAAGGAGTCGTACGCCTGCGGGGGCAGCCCGTAGCGGTCCCGGGAGAGGGCCATGACCACCAGGTCGTGTTCCCGCAGGTCGGACGAGAACGTCTCCAGGTCGACCAGGACCGGTCCGTCCGGGGTGACATGGACGTTGCGCGGCAGCGCGTCGCCGTGGATCGGACCCGGGGGCAGACGGGGTGTCAGTGCGGCGGCGGCCGATGCGAAGCCGTCACGGCGCTCGCGGAGGTAGTCCGCGTCCGCGGGGTCGATGGCGTCCCCCGCGAGCCGCAGCCACCGTTCGACCCCGCCCAGGAGTTCGCGCGGGGGGAGTGTGAAGGCGGGGGCGGGCAGCGCGTGGACGGAGCGCAGCAGCTCCGCGAGGTCCGCGGGTGCGGCCGGGCGGACCGCCTCCGGGAGCCGGTGCCAGAGTGTGACCGGATGCCCGCCGACCAGCCGGGGCGACGGCTCGGCCGCGCGCACCGCCGGGACATCCGCGTCGGCGAGCCACCCCGCCACGGCCAGTTCGCGCTCCGCCCGCTCCAGCAGCTCCGGGGCCCGGCCCACCTTGACGACGAGTCCGCTGTCCGCGAAGACCGCGTTCTCGCCCAGCGCCAGCAGCTCCGCGTCCTGGGCCAGACCTGCCGTCCGCAGGATGTCCCGCGCCGTTGACTCGTCCATGTGCTGTCTCCCGCTCTCGTTCGGCACGGCCAAGTTTCGCATCCGCGCAGGAGGAGCCCGGCATCCCCGGGGGCGGGCTCCACGGGCCGCCGAAATAAGTTGCACGAGACGTCTCGTCTCGCCTACCGTCGTGGCATGAACTCACCGAAGCGTGCCCATATCGCCATGTTCTCCATCGCCGCCGCCGGGCACGTGAACCCGAGTCTGGAAGTGATCAGGGAACTCGTCGCCCGCGGCCACCGCGTCACCTACGCGATCCCGGCGTCCTTCGCCGAAAAGGTGGCGGAGACCGGTGCCGAGCCCGTCGTCTACACCTCGACCCTGCCCACCGACGACGACCCAGCGGCCTGGGGCACCGAGTTGATCGACAACATCGAGCCGTTCCTCCGCGACGCCATCGCCGTGCTGCCTCAGCTGATCGAGGCCCACGAGGGGCCGGACGGGGTGGGCGTGCCCGATCTGATCCTGCACGACATCACCGCGTACCCGGCGATCGTGCTCTCCCGCCGCTGGGGCGTCCCCGACATCTCGCTCTCCCCGAACCTGGTGGCCTGGGAGGGGGCGGATGAGGAGGTCGGCGAGCCGAGGAGGGCACAGCTGATGGCGACCGAGCGGGGCCGGGCCTACTACGCGCGCTTCCGCGCCTGGCTCGATGAGAACGGGATCGGCCAGGACCCCGACCCGTTCGTCGGACGTCCCCGCCGCAGCATCGTCCTCATCCCGCGCGCGATGCAGCCCTACGGCGACCGGGTGGACGACACCAGATACACCTTCGTCGGTGCCTGCCAGGGCGACCGCAGGGACCAGGGGGAGTGGCAGCGGCCGACGGACGCCGGGAAGGTGCTGCTCGTCTCGCTCGGCTCGACCTTCACCAAGCAGCCGGGCTTCTACCGCGAGTGCATCGCGGCCTTCGGGGACCTGCCCGGCTGGCATGTGGTGCTGCAGATCGGCAAGCACGTCGACGTGTCCGAACTGGGCCAGGTTCCGGCCAACTTCGAGGTGGCGCGCTGGGTCCCGCAGCTCGCCGTGCTCCGGCAGGCCGACGCCTTCCTCACCCATGCCGGAGCGGGCGGCAGCCAGGAGGGGCTGGCCACGGCGACACCGATGGTCGCCGTCCCGCAGGCCGTCGACCAGTTCTCCAACGCGGACATGCTCCAGTCGCTGGGCGTCGCCCGGCATCTCCCGATGGCGGACGTCACCGCGGCGACGCTGCGTGAAGCGGTGCTCGATGTGGCCGGTGATCCGGAGGTCGCCGGGCGGCTGGCGCGTATCGGCGCCGCGATGGCGGAGGAGGGCGGCACCCGCCGTGCGGCCGACCTCATCGAGGCGGAACTGCCCGCGCCGCCCGCCCGGTAGGCGGCCCGGCGGGAACGAAGCCATGACCGGGCGGCCGCCCGCCGGAAGGCGGCCCCCGGGGGAATCGCGCCGTCTATGTTCGTCCCATGACGACCAGATACGCGGTACTGCTGCGCGGCATCAATGTGGGCGGCAACAGGAAGGTCCCCATGGCGGACCTCAGGGAGTTGCTCACCGGGCTCGGCCACGGGGATGTCCGTACGTACCTCAACAGCGGGAACGCCGTCTTCAGCAGCGAGGCGTCAGGCGAGGACGAGTTGGCGGCCGGGGTGGAACGGGCCATCGCGGACCGTTTCGGCTTCACGGTGGACTGTCTCGTCCGCGACCACGCCTATCTGCGGGCCGTGGCCGACGGCTGTCCCTTCCCGGCGGCCGGGCTCCAGGGCAAGCAGCTGCACGCCACCTACTTCTCCGGCCCCGTCGGGCCCGAGCGGTTCACCGGCATCGACCGACAGGCGTACCTGCCGGAGGAGTTCGGGCTCGGCGACCGGGTGCTCTATCTGTACGCCCCGGAGGGTCTCGGCCGCTCCAAGCTCGCGGAGGCCCTGAACAGGCCCGCCGCGAACAAGGGGGTCACCGGTACCTCCCGCAACTGGAACACCGTGCTCAAGCTGGTGGAGATGACCGGCGGCTGAGACGGGCCCGCTGTGATTTCGCCGTCAGTGCCGTGCGGCCCGTTCGGAACGGGCCGCCCAGCGGCCGTCCGTGCGGGTGATCCGCACCGGGTGGTCGAAGCACTTGCTGACCTGGTCGGTGGTGAGCACCTCGTCGGCCGGCCCCGAGCCCAGGCACGCGCCGTCGCGCAGCAGCATCGCGTGCGTCGTGGACGCGGGAAGCTCCTCCAGATGGTGGGTGACCAGGATCGTCGCCAGCTCCGGGTGCTCGGCGCGCAGCTCGTCCAGGCTGGTCAGCAGCTGCTCGCGGGCGGCCAGGTCCAGTCCGGTGGCCGGTTCGTCGAGCAGGACGAGACGGGGGCTCGGCATCAGCGCGCGGGCGATCAGGGTCCGGCCCCGCTCGCCCTGCGACAGGGTCGGCCACCGGGAGTCCGCCTTGTCGCCGCCCATGCCGAGCATGGTCAGCAGCCGGTCGGCCCGCTTGAGCTGCTCATCGGTCGGCGACCAGCGCGGCACGGGCTCGATGGAGTTGGTGAGACCGGTCAGGACGACGTCACGGACCCGAAGCGGTGAGTGCAGCGGATGGCGCGGGTTGATGTGCCCCAGGTGAGAGCGGAGTTCCCGCAGGTCCACCCGGCCGAGCGTCCGGCCGAGGATCTCCACCTTCCCCCGGGTCGGGTGCGTCACGGCGCCCAGCAGCCCGAGCAGGGTCGACTTGCCGGCGCCGTTGGCACCGAGCAGAGCCCAGTGCTCCCCGCTGTGCACGGTCAGGGAGACCGAGTCGAGCAGCAGGTTCCCGTCCCGTACGAAATCGACGTCGTCCGCACGGATCACGACGGTGCTCACAGGTCGTTCAGCTCCTTCATCCATCTCTTGCTCGGTCGGGCGCGGCCCCTCCAGGGGCGAGAACCGGTGGGCCTCGCGGGCCGGCGTGCCGGGGCAGCGGGAACCGGGGCAGAGGGGCGAGGCCGTGCGTCCCGCACACCGCCCGGACATCCGCCGACGCGCGGTCGGGGAGTCGGCAGTGGCTCTGCACCGAGGCGATCCCGGTCAGGGAGGGCGCCTGTTCAGGCCGGCTGGTCGGCGGTAATCGTGTCCGGGCCGACACACCGGATCCTACCCTCCTGCCACGGCGAGCCGACCTGCCCGGCTGCCGGGCCGCCGACGGTCCAGGGGGGCCGATGGCGCCGTGCGGAGCGGGCATGCGGAAGGCCCCCCGGCCATCCGTGAGCGGCTGAGGGGCCCGGACGTCGCAAGGGCGGCCGTCATGTCTTTCCGGTCACGTCTCCCCGGTCGCGCCTCCCGGAGGTACATCCCGACCGCGCCTTCCCGACCGCGCCTCCCGGACGTACATCCCGACCGTGCCTCCCGGACGTACATCCCGACCGCGCCTTCCCGACCGCGCCTTCCCGGCCCCGCCTCCCCGGTCAGGCCCTTCCGGCGTGCGGGGGCCTGACGTTCTCAAGATGGGCGAACACGACCACGTTTGCCCCGTAGCCGCTCTTCTTGTCGAAGGTGCCGCCGCAGGTCAGCAGCCGCAGTTCGGGCCGGCCGGTGTTGCCGTAGACCTTGGCGTCGGGGAAGTCCTTCTTCTTGTACGTCTTCACCGAGTCGACGGTGAAGACCGCCGTGCGGTGGTCGGCGCGTGTGACGTCGACGAGATCACCGGGGTGCAGAGCGTTCAGGTTCAGGAAGATGGCGGCTCCGGTGCGGGTGTCCCGGTGCCCGACGATCACCGATGTGCCGGTCGCCCCGGGGGCCGGACCGCCCTGGTACCAGCCGACCTCGTGGGGTCTGCTCATCGGTGGTGTGTTCAGCCGGCCCTGCCGGTCGAGTTTCAGCCGGATGACCGGCGCTTCGATGACCAGGGAGGGAATGGCCAGCTTCGTCGGCGCCGCGGGCGGCAGGGGCGCGTGTGCCGCGGCAGCGGGCGGACCGGGGTGCGGTGCGGTCGCCGCGCTGGTGACCGGCGGTGCGTCGGGCGAATCGCTGCACGCCCAGACGACACCGGTCACCAGCGAGAACGTCACGCTCGCCGTCATGGAGAGACGGCAGGCGCGGCTTGGTCCCCGGCGGCGGTGGGGCGGGTTACGCCGCACCATGGACGCGACGGCGGGCACGGCGGACGAAGATCAGCCCGGCTGCTCCGAGCGCGCCCGTGACGAGCAGGGGCCCGACGGGGGAGCCGGTGTCGGCCGCGGTGCTCCGGAGGTCGGGAACACCGCCGCCCCCGGCGTGCACGGCGCCGGACGGTGTCCCGTGACTGACCGCGGGGCTCCCGGAGTGGCCTCGGGGGCAGTCGACTCTGAAACTCTTCGACGCGGCGCCCGGCGCGGTGTAGGTGAGCTGGTACTGGCCGTTGGGGAGCGTGAGGTTGGTGGTGGTTCCGCTGCCGTTCAGTACCGGGAGACTGCTGACCAGGGAGGGCAGGTTCGGGTTCGGCGGGGCCGGCTTGATCGTCCACGGGATGGCCGCCAGGTCCGGCCCGAAGTTGGCGGCAGCCAGGTTGAACCTGCAGACCCTGGTCTCGTTCCGGGAGTCGCTCGCGCTCATTCCCGGCTTGTGAATGCGCAGCTCGCCGCTGTCGCCGGGGGCGGCGGCGGCAGACGTGGCTCCGACCAGTGAGACTCCCGCGAGGGCCAGGGCGGCCAGGGCGGCCATGCTCGTGCGGGCGGCGGGGACGAGAGGGGAGGAGGGGCTGGTGGTGGTCACGCGAAGCTCCTTCAAGCCGGGGTGATTGTCATACAAGTAGCTGACACCTGAGTACTTGTCACATCTGGCCGGAAAAGCGAAGGAAGCCACGGAAGTAAGCGCCGAATAAGCCCCATTCGGCGCACGGCCGGGCCACGGTCGCGCCCCTCCCCGCGCTCGGAACCGGGTGAGACGGATGGCTATGCTGCAACGGGGTCGTCAGGTCCGGCGCCCTCCTGGCCTGCGGACATGACAACGGAGCTACGGTGCGCTACATCATCATCGGGGCGGGTGCCGTGGGCGGCACCATCGGCGGACGGCTTGCCGAGAGCGGCAGCGACGTGGTCCTGGTGGCCCGCGGGGCGCACTACGAGGCACTGCGGGACGGCGGACTGCGGATCGCGACCCCGGAAGGTACCCGCACACTCGCCCTGCCGGTCGCGGAAGGGCCCGAGGCGGTGGAACTGCGTCCCGATGACGTCCTGGTCCTGACCGTGAAGACACAGGACAGCGTCGCCGCCCTGGACGCCTGGGGCCCGCGCCCGGTGGCCGGGACCGGTGCGACGGCGGCCGATGTGCTCCCCCTGGTCTGCGCGCAGAACGGCGTGGAGAGCGAACGCCTGGCCCTGCGCCGTTTCCGCCGGGTGTACGGCATGTGCGTCTGGCTGCCCGCCACCTTCCTGGAGCCGGGCTCCGTCGCGGCGGCCGGCTCACCGCTCAGCGGGATACTGCACATCGGCCGCTACCCCTCGGGCGCGGACAGCACCGCAGAGCAGATCTCGGCGGACCTGGAGAAGGCCCCCTTCGAGGCACCGGTCGCCGCGGACGTGATGCGCTGGAAGTACGCCAAACTCCTCTCGAACCTGGTGAATTCACTCCAGGCGGCCTGCGGCCTGTACGGCGCCGACCCCGAGGTCGACGTCGTCATGGAGGAGCTCCAGAGGAAGGCGGAGGCCGAGGGGCGCGCGGTCTACGCGGCAGCCGGGATCGCGGCGGCGAGCGCCGATGAGCAGCAGCGGATCCGCGGGGACAAGATCACCCTGCTGCCGGTCGAGGGGCAGCCGCGCGGCGGCGGTTCCTCCTGGCAGAGCCTCAGCCGGGGCACCGGCACCATCGAGGCCGACTTCCTCAACGGCGAGATCGCCCTGCTGGGGCGGGAGCACGGCGTACCGACCCCGGTCAACGCGGTGCTCCAGCGGGTGGCGAACGCCTTCGCCCGGGAACGCCGGCCCGCGGGCTCCATGCCGGTCGCCGAACTGGCCGCGCTGGTGGCCGAGGAGGAGCGCCGCTGAGTCCGGCCGACCGCGGTGGCCCACCGAATCGCGCCCCAAGTGGCCCGCCGGGCTGGTTCACCGGTCCGCAGCTACCGCGTACGCGCTGCGGCCGGACGGCACGAGGCCGGGCAAGCGGATATCAGGCGCTCAGGGCCGCAGGTTCACGCGTCCGCGCCTCGTCGTAGCGGGTCAGCAGCAGCCGGGCCAGCTCTCCGCCGGCGCCCAGCACCCCGGACAGCACATCGGCGCGGGCCGCACGCGCCCCCGCCGCGATACGGTCCGGCAGTCGGCCCGGTGCGATGACATAGGGCGCCACCGCGACCCGGCCGACACCGCAGGCCCGCAGTTCACGCACCGCGTCCTCGGTGCGGGGCAGGGCAGCGGAGGCGAACGCAGGCCGCACGGCGCACCAACCGGTGTTCCGCAGCTCCCGCGCAATTTCAGCGATCACTGCGATCGCCTCCGGGTCCGTGGAGCCCGCCGAGGCCAGGACCAGCCCCGTCGAGCGCCTCTGGGAGGGGCTGAGCCCCGCCTCGTACAACCGCCGTTCCAGCGCGGTCAGCAGCAGCGGGGACGGGCCGAGCACCTCCGCCTGGCGTATCCGCATCCCGGCCGGTGCCTCGCGCAGCACCCCCGGGATGTCCCACTTGGCATGGAAGGCCCGGGTCAGCAGGAGGGGGAGCGCCACCACATCGCGTACGCCGTCGGACGCCAGCCGTTCGAGCACCCGCGGGACCGACGGCGCGGCGAAGTCCAGGAACGCCGTCTCCACCCGGACCCCGGGACGCAGCGAACGCGCCCGCCGGGCCAGCGCGTGGACGGTCGCCGCATGCCGGGGGTCGCGGCTGCCGTGCGCGACGACGAGCAGGACCGGACGGTCGTCGTACATTCCGCGTCAGCTCCTGACCAACAGACCGCGGCTGCGCAGCACACGACGCTCCAGCGGGCTGAAGACGATCAGATCGATGGCGATACCGACGATGAGGATCAGGAAGATGGCCAGGAAGACCATCGACATGCTGCTGGTCTCCCGGCCCTGCTCCAGCAACTGTCCGAGCCCCACGCCCAGATCGGGCGACGAGGCGATGATCTCGGCGGCCATCAGCGACCGCCAGGAGAACGCCCAGCCCTGCTTCAGACCCGCCAGATAGCCGGGCAGTGCGGCGGGCAGCACCACATGCCAGGTGCCGCGCAGACCCGACGCGCCGAGCGTCCGGCCGGCCCGCAGATAGAGCGGCGGCACCTGGTCGATGCCGGAGACCAGGCCGTTGGCGATCGAGGGCACCGCGCCCAGCAGGATCACCGCGTACATCATGGTGTCGTCGAGCCCCAGCCAGATCACCGCGGGCGGCACCCAGGCGACGGACGGCAGGGACTGCAGCCCGGAGAGGATCGGGCCGATCGCCGCGCGGACGAACTTCACCCGCGCCACCAGCAGTCCCAGCGGGGTGCCGATCACCAGCGCCAGCAGGAAGCCCAGCAGACCGCGCGAGACGCTCGTCCAGATATAGCCGAGCAGGGTGCCCTGCGCCCAGGCGTCGGAGACCTCACCCCACACCTGGCCGGGCGAGGGCAGCTTGTAGCTGTCGGTGACCTTCGCCCAGATCAGCAGCTGCCAGACCACCAGTACGAGCACCACCGCAAGGGCGGGCGGCAGCACCTTCCCCACCAGCACCTGACGGACCGGGACCCGGTCCACCCGTACGGTGTCGAGCGCGTCCAGGCCCGCTTCCAGGCCGGCCAGCTCGTCCGTCCTGACGTCAGTGTCGGCCATGTCGGCGGATCTCCCCACGCAGTTGCTCCGTTATCTCCACCGAGAGCTCCGCCACCGCGGAGTCCTCGATCCGGCGCGGATGCGGAATGTCCACCGCCCACTCGCGCGCCACCCGGCCGGGACGCGAGGAGAGCAGCACCACCCGCTCGGCGAGCCGCACCGCCTCGCGCACGTTGTGGGTGACGAAGAGGACCGAGACGCTCGTCTCGCGCCAGATCCGGGTCAGTTCGTCGTGCAGCACATCGCGGGTGATGGCGTCGAGCGCGGCGAACGGCTCGTCCATCAGCAGCAGTTGGCTGTCCTGGGCCAGCGCCCGCGCCAGCGCCACCCGCTGGCGCATCCCGCCGGACAGCTCGTGCACCCGCTTGGCGTACGCGCCATCGAGACGTACGAGGGAGAGCAGCCGCTCCGCCTCGTCCCGCCGGCCGGCCCGGGGCACGCCCCGCAGCCGCAGCGCCAGCTCGATGTTCTTGCCCGCGGTCAGCCACGGGAACAGCGCGTGCTCCTGGAACATCAGCGCGGGCCGCCCGCCCGGGGTCGTGATGGTCCCCGAGGTCGGTGCGTCGAGTCCGGCGACCAGATTGAGCAGGGTGGACTTTCCACAGCCGGACGCCCCCAGGAGCGTGACGAACTCGCCCGGCGCCACGTCGAGGGTGATGTCGTCGAGTACGGGCTGCCCGGCGGGTCCGCCGAAGGACTTCGAGACGTGGCCGATACGGGCCGCGTGGGTCACATCGGTCCGGTCGTCGGACTCGGCGATTGCTGTGGCCATGGTCGTCACCTCCTGGGAACGGGGCTGGATCCGGGTTTGTCCGGGGTTACTTGACGCCGAGACCGGCATCGGGGACCGCCGGGCGTCCGGCTGCCTTCAGGACCTTGTCGAGCGGCCGCAGGTCGTAGATGCCCTTGAGGTCGGGCTTCGACAGCAGACCTGCCTTGACCGCGTGGTCCGCCTCCGTGTCGAGCGTCGCAGCGAGCGGGTCGTCGGTGGTCTGGATGGACTTCCACGCCGGGTCGAGCACATCGGCGGGCAGCGCCTTGCCCGACAGCTTCTTCAGCGCCGCGTTGGCCGAGGCCTTCGCCGCGTCCGGGTGGGCCTTGATCCAGGCGTTGGTCTTCACCGAACCGCGCAGCACGGCCTCGACGACGTCCGGGTGCTCCTTGAGGAACTTCTGCGACACCACGATGTTGGTGATCACGAACTTCTTCTGCGGCCACAGGTCGCTCTCGTCGAGCAGCACCTTGGCGCCCTGCTGCACCAGCTTCGACGCGGTCGGCTCCGGCACCCACGCCCCGTCGATGGAGCCGGACGCGTATGCGTCCGGGGTCACCTTGTTGTCCGTACGGACGACGGAGACATCACCCTTGCCACTGGTGGGATCGGTCTTCCAGCCCTTGCTCGCGATCCAGTTGAGGAACGCGACGTCCTGGGTGTTGCCGAGCTGCGGGGTGGCGATCTTCTTGCCCTTGACGTCGTCCAGGGACTTGATCTTCTTCGGGTTGACCACCAGTTTGACCCCGCCGGAAGCGGAGCCGCCGATGATCCGCAGGCTCTTGCCCTGGGACTTGGTGTAGCCGTTGATCGCCGGGGACGGGCCGATCCAGCCGATGTCGATCGAGCCCGAGTTGAGCGCCTCGATCTCGGACGGGCCCGCGTTGAAGGTGGACGCCTTGAGCCGGGTCCCGCCCAACTCCTGCTGGAATATCCCCCGCTGGTCGCCGACGAGCGCGGTGGCATGGGTGAGATTCGGGAAGTAGCCGATCTTCACCGAGTCGGCGGAGAGCTTCTTGGCCCCGGCCGCGACGTGGGACTTGCCCGTGTCGTCGTCGGACTTGGCCGATCCGTAGCCGCAGGCGGTGAGCGCCACGGCCAG
Organism: Streptomyces sp. NPDC059398; assembly: GCF_042751845.1. Classification (NCBI taxonomy): domain Bacteria; kingdom Bacillati; phylum Actinomycetota; class Actinomycetes; order Kitasatosporales; family Streptomycetaceae; genus Streptomyces; species Streptomyces sp. NPDC059398. The sequence continues at coordinate 181,287 of NZ_JBHYWP010000001.1, forward strand.
CAGCGGAAGGGCGGCGGCAGCGGCGAGGCCGCGGCGCAGGGGCAGAGTGGCAGGCACGGGAGGTCTTCCTCTCGGTGGCCCGGTGGGGGCGTCCCTCAGGACACCGCCGGGCGGTCGGCTGGTGGTGCGGGTCTTCGCCGGGTCGGTCGCGGCGAGTGGTGCGTCCGGGCGCGCAGGCAGTGCGCGTACGCCTTCACGCACATCGCCCGACCCCGCCCTGCCCGCTCCCGAGAGCGCCGCTGCCGATGCGGCCGCCCTCCTTCGCGAAGGTCGCGTAGATGTCCAGCGCGTACAGGGCCATCGTCAGAAGTCCCACCCGGTCTCGTCCTGCGCGGCCCCCGCGGTGTCGGCCGGGGCCTGCGCCGTGACGGCGAAGGCGTCGCCCGCCATCCCGGCGGCCAGCGTGGTGCCGTCGGCCGGGTCGATCAGCAGGAAGGAGCCGGTGCGCCGGGAGTCCGCGTAGGCGTCGAGCGCCAGCGGCTCGGCGGTGCGGATGACCACCCGGCCGATGTCGTTGGCGACCAGCCGGCCGGGCTCCGGGTGCTGGGACAGGTCGTCCAGGGTGAGCCGGGACGGGATCTCCCTGACGATCGCCTTGACCGTACGGGTGGTGTGCTTGAGCAGCACCCGCTGGCCCACCGAGAGCGCCGAGTCGGCCACATGGCAGACCGTCGCCCGCACGTCCTGGGTCGGCACCGGGGCGTCATCGGCCGGGGCGATCAGATCGCCGCGAGAGATGTCCAGATCGTCGGTGAGCCGTACGGTCACCGACTGCGGGGCCCACGCGATGTCCGCGCTCTGCCCCAGCACGTCGATACCGGCGATCGTCGACGTACGGCCCGACGGCAGTACCGTGACCGCCTCGCCGACCCGCAGCGCGCCCGAGGCGATCTGGCCCGCGTAGCCGCGGTAGTCGGGGTGCGCGGCGGTCTGCGGGCGGATGACGTACTGGACGGGGAAGCGGGCCCTGCAGCCGGTGAGGTCATGGCTCGAAGGGACCGTCTCCAGATGTTCGAGCACGGTCGGGCCGCCGTACCAGTCCATATGGGCGGATGGCTCCACCACATTGTCACCGGCCAGCGCGGAGATCGGGATCGCGGTGATCTCCGGGACACCGAGGGATGCCGCGTACGCGGTGAACTCCTCGGCTATGGCGGCGAACACCGGCTCCGCGTAGTCGACCAGGTCCATCTTGTTCACGGCGAGCACCACATGCGGCACCCGCAGCAGCGCGGCGACCGCGGCATGGCGGCGGGTCTGCTCGACCACGCCGTTACGGGCGTCGACCAGCACCACGGCCAGCTCGGCGGTGGACGCGCCGGTCACCATGTTCCGGGTGTACTGCACATGGCCCGGGGTGTCCGCGAGGATGAACCGGCGCCGGGGCGTGGCGAAGTAGCGGTAGGCGACATCGATGGTGATGCCCTGTTCGCGCTCGGCGCGCAGCCCGTCGGTGAGCAGCGCCAGGTCGGGGGTCTCCTGGCCGCGTCCGATCGACGCCTGCTCCACGGCCTCCAGCTGGTCGGTGAAGATCGACTTGGAGTCGTGCAGCAGCCGTCCCACCAGGGTGGACTTGCCGTCGTCGACGGAGCCCGCGGTGGCGAAGCGCAGCAGAGTGGTGGCCGACACCTGCTCGGCCGACCGGTCGGTTGACGTGGTCATTTAGAAGTACCCCTCGCGCTTGCGGTCTTCCATCGCTGCCTCGGACATCTTGTCGTCGGCGCGGGTCGCGCCCCGCTCGGTCAGCCGGGAGGCGGCGATCTCGGTGATCACGGCTTCGAGCGTGGTGGCGTCGGAGTCGACCGCGCCGGTGCAGGACATGTCGCCGACGGTGCGGTAGCGCACCAGCCGGGTCTCGACGGTCTCGGTCTCCTTGGGGCCGCCCCACTCGCCGGGGGTCAGCCACATCCCGGACCGCTTGAACACCTCGCGCTCGTGCGCGAAGTAGATCTCCGGGAGGGCGATCTTCTCGCGCTCGATGTACTGCCAGACGTCCAGCTCGGTCCAGTTGGAGAGCGGGAAGACCCGGACGTGCTCGCCCGGCGCGTGGCGGCCGTTGTAGAGCTGCCACAGCTCGGGACGCTGGCGGCGCGGGTCCCACTGGGAGAACTCGTCGCGCAGCGAGAAGACCCGCTCCTTGGCGCGCGCCTTCTCCTCGTCGCGGCGCCCGCCGCCGAACACCGCGTCGAAACGGTGCTGCTGGATGCCCTCGGTCAGGGGGACCGTCTGGAGCGGGTTGCGCAGCCCGTCGGGCCGCTCACGCAGCGTCCCGGCGTCGATGTACTCCTGGACGGAGGCCACATGGAGCCGCAGCCCGTGCTCGGCCACCACACGGTCGCGGTAGGCCAGCACCTCGGGGAAGTTGTGCCCGGTGTCGACGTGCAGCAGCGCGAACGGCACCGCCGCAGGGGCGAACGCCTTCAGCGCCAGATGCAGCATGACGATGGAGTCCTTGCCGCCGGAGAAGAGGATCACCGGCCGCTCGAACTCGCCCGCGACCTCGCGGAAGATGTGGACGGCCTCGGACTCCAGGGCGTCCAGGTGGCTCAGGGCGAACGGGCTGTCGGTGCCTTCGGTGACAGTGGCGGCGGTGGTCGTCATCGGGCCAGGCCCCTCTCGGTGAGCAGCGCGTGCAGCGCCGCTGCGGACTCCTGCACGGTCTGGGTGTGCGACTCGATGCGCAGGTCCGGGGTCTCCGGTGCCTCGTACGGGTCGTCGACACCGGTGAGCCCGGAGATCTCGCCCGCCGCCTGCCTGGCGTACAGGCCCTTCACATCGCGTACGGAGCACACCTCGACCGGGGTCGCGACATGCACCTCCAGATAGGCGGTGCCGGTGCTCGCGTGGCGCTTGCGCACCGCGTCGCGGCTGTCCGCGTACGGTGCGATGACCGGCACCAGCGCCTTCACGCCGTGGGACGCGAGCAGTTCGGCGACGAAGCCGATCCGCTGGACGTTGGTGTGCCGGTCCTCGCGGCTGAAGCCGAGGCCCGCCGAGAGGAACTCGCGGATCTCGTCGCCGTCGAGCACCTCCACCCGGTGGCCCTCGCCGCGGAGGGTGTCCGCGAGTTCACGGGCGATGGTGGTCTTGCCCGCGCTCGGCAGACCGGTGAGCCAGACGGTGGCTCCCTGGTCCGTCGTCATCTCGTTCTCCTGATCCTTCGTCATCAGCCGTGCAGCCCGCACTCGGTCTTGTTCCGGCCGGCCCAGCGGCCGGCGCGGGCGTCCTCGCCGTCGGCGACCCGCCGGGTGCAGGGGGCGCAGCCGATGGAGGGGTAACCGTCCATCAGCAGCGGGTTGGTGAGGACGCCGTGCTCGGCGATGTACGCCTCCACGTCGTCCTGCGTCCAGCGGGCGATCGGGGAGATCTTGACCTTCCGCCGCTTCTCGTCCCAGCCGACGACGGGGGTGCCCGCCCGGGTGGGGGACTCGTCGCGGCGCAGCCCGGTCGCCCAGGCCGTGTAGTTCTTCAGCCCGTCCTCCAGCGGCTTCACCTTCCGCAGGGCGCAGCACAGGTCGGGGTCCCGGTCGTGCAGTTCCGGGCCGTACTCGGCGTCCTGCTCGGCGACGCTCTGCCAGGGCAGCAGAGTGATGACGTTGACGTCCATCACGGCCTCCACCGCGTCCCGGGTGCCGATGGTCTCCGGGAAGTGGTAGCCGGTGTCGAGGAAGACGACATCGACCCCGGGGAAGGCGCGGGATGCCAGATGGGCCACGACCGCGTCCTCCATGGAGGAGGTCACACAGAAGCGGCTGCCGAAGGTGTCGGCCGCCCAGCGGAGGATCTCCAGGGGCGACGCGTCCTCCAGTTCGCGGCCCGCGCGATCGGCGAGGGCCCTCGGATCCCCGGTCTCCGGAGTGCCGGTCATATCCCTTCCCCTTCACCGCTGTTGGGCTGCTGGTGCTGGAGCCCCCGGGCCAGCAGCCCGAGGAACTTCAGGTGGAACGCGCGGTTGCACGCCGCGCACTCCCAGGCGCCGTGGCCCGCCTCGTGGGGACGCAGGTCCTCGTCCCCGCAGTACGGGCAGAAGAACGGCGCCGCGCGCTCGCTCATGACAGGGACTCCGCGTCCGCGCGCGCGGCCCAGGTGGCGAACCGCTCGCCCTCGGCGCGCTCGGCCTGGAAGTTCTTCAGCACCCGCTCCACGTAGTCGGGCAGCTCGTCCGAAGTGACCTTCAGCCCGCGGACCTTGCGGCCGAATCCGGCGTCCAGGCCCAGTGCGCCGCCCAGGTGCACCTGGAACCCCTCGACCTGGTTGCCGTCGCCGTCCAGCATCAGCTGGCCCTTGAGGCCGATGTCGGCGACCTGGATCCGGGCGCAGGCGTTGGGGCAGCCGTTGATGTTGATGGTGATCGGCTCGTCGAACTCCGGGATCCTGCGCTCCAGTTCGTCGATGAGCGAGGCACCGCGCGCCTTGGTCTCGACGATCGCCAGCTTGCAGAACTCGATCCCGGTGCAGGCCATGGTGGAGCGGCGGAACGGCGAGGCGTTCACCTTGAGGTCGAGCGCTTCGAGTGCGGCGACCACCGGGCCGACCTGCGACTCCTCGATGTCCAGCACGATCATCTTCTGCTCGGTGGTGGTCCGCAGCCGCCCCGAGCCGTGCGCCTCGGCCACCTCGGCGATCTTCGTCAGGGTCGTGCCGTCCACCCGTCCGACGCGGGGCGCGAAGCCGATGTAGTAGCGGCCGTCGCGCTGCTTGTGCACGCCGAGGTGGTCACGCCAGACGCCGGCGGGCTGCTCGGGCGCCGGGCCGTCGCTCAGCTTCCGCTGGAGGTACTCGTCCTCCAGGATCTGCCGGAACTTCTCCGGGCCCCAGTCGGCGACCAGGAACTTCAGCCGGGCGCGGGTGCGCAGCCGGCGGTAGCCGTAGTCCCGGAAGATCGAGATGACGCCCTCGAAGACATCGGGCACCTCGTCCAGCGGCACCCAGGCGCCGAGCCGGACCCCGAGCTTCGGGTTGGTGGAGAGCCCGCCGCCGACCCACAGGTCGAAACCGGGGCCGTTGTCGGGATGGTCGACACCGACGAACGCGATGTCGTTGATCTCGTGCGCCACATCGAGCTGCGGGGAGCCGGAGATCGCGGTCTTGAACTTCCGCGGCAGATTGGAGAAGGCGGGGTTGCCGATGAAGCGGCGGTTGATCTCGTCGATGGCCCAGGTGCCGTCGATGATCTCGTTCTCGGCGACACCCGCCACCGGGGAGCCGAGGATCGTACGAGGGGTGTCACCGCACGCCTCGGTGGTGGAGAGGCCGACCTCCTCCAGGCGCCGCCAGATCTCGGGGACGTCCTCGATCCGGATCCAGTGGAACTGGATGTTCTGCCGGTCGGTGAGGTCGGCGGTGCCGCGCGCGAACTCCTGCGAGATCTCACCGATGACGCGCAGCTGCTCCGTGGTGAGACGGCCGCCGTCGATGCGGACCCGCATCATGAAGAACTCGGCGTCCAGCTCCTCCGGTTCAAGGACCGCGGTCTTGCCGCCGTCGATCCCCTCCTTGCGCTGGGTGTAGAGGCCCCACCAGCGCATCCGGCCGCGGAGATCGCCGCCGTCGATGGAGTCGAAGCCGCGCTTGGAGTAGATCGTCTCAATGCGTGTCCGCACATTGAGACCGTCGTCGTCCTTCTTGGTCTGCTCATTGCCGTTCAGCGGGGTGAAGTGGCCCTTGGCCCACTGGCCTTCGCCACGGTGCCGGCTCACCTTGCGTCGGGGCGTGGCGGGCGGAGGTGTTCCAGGGCTGGCGGCCATGATGCTTCGTCCTTCTGTGGCGGCTCAAGGGGGCGGTTGATCAAGCCGAAGGGACCCCTGTGACCTGCCGGTACATGGCAGAGCACGGTGGCGGTGGGACAACTGGAGACCCCATCGGGGGCTTCGCTCGTCCGCTACGACGGGGACGGCGGGAAAACGGCGTGGCTGGTGGAGATCAGCGCGCCGGACAGATGGCGCTGGACAGGCGGCCGAGGTCGACGTGGCGTCGACTCACCAAGGCAATTCCAGTTCCAGACATGACGGAAGCGTGGCACGGCGATCTCACGCCAGTCCACTACTATCCAATATTCGGACGAGATGGTCCCGCATGGTGAGACGGTGTGGTCCCGGTCACCTGGTGGCGGGCGTCCGTGCCCGGCACACCCAGGGCCGGTGTCGGGCCTCCGGGCCCGGTACTCGGAGTCGGTGTCAGACCTCCGCGCCCGGCCACGGCCCCGGCGTCCCGGCGTCCGGCTCCTGCGCGGTCTCGGTCCTGAAGAGCCGGAACCCGCGGCTCAGATAGTTGTCCATCGCATGGGCGCCGTCCTTGCTGCAGGTGTGCACCCAGACCCGCTCGGTCGGCCGCCGCCCGGGGGTGCGGTCCGCGAGGTCCCAGGCCCGCCTGACACCGTACGTGAGCAGATGACCGCCGATCCGCCGCCCCCGGAAGGCCGGGATCAGACCGAAGTACATGATCTCCACGGCCCCGTCGTCGTGCGCGCACAGCTCCACGTATCCGGCCGGTGTGCCCCGGTCGTACGCCACCCAGGTCTCGGTGCCCGGCCGGGCGAGCGTCTCCTGCCACTGGGCGTACGACATCGAGAGCCGGTCCGTCCAGCGGATGTCCCCGCCCACGGAGGCGTAGAGGTACCGGCTGAACTCGGGGGAGGCGACCTCGGCCCGCACGATCCGGAGGTCGCCGCCGGGCTCGGCGGCCGGGCGCAGATCGGTGGGGGAGGTCTGCTCCAGATACCAGGTGGTGACCGTGACGGTGCTCTCGCTCTTCATGGGGGCCAGCGAATCACGCGCCGGGGCCATGGCTCACGGCAGCCCCGCGGTCCCTTGGCGCGGAACGGCCGGCGGGTCCGCTTCTCCGGCATGCCGGGCTGCGGTCAGGAGATGATTCAGCGCCGGACCGCGGCCCGGCGCACCGCGGGCGCCGACGAATGGGGGAGCAGGTCCGCCGGGTCGGCCGGGCCCCTCACCTCCACCTCGACCCCCTCGGCGAAACGGTACGGGCGGTGTGCCAGCACCTCTGCGAGACCCCGGCGCACCCGCGACATCTCCGCGCGCACCGTCACCGTCCGTGTCGCGTCGCCGAACAGGTCGTCCGCCAGCTCGGCCGCGGTACGCCCCTCGCGGTGCAGGCTCAGTACGTAGAGGACCTCCGCATGACGGGGCGTCAGGTCCTGGGTCCAGCTGCCGGACGCCCCCGACACGGTCACCGACCAGCGCCTGCTGCCGCTCAGATCGAGGACGACCCGGCTCGCCGCCGCCCCGCCGCCCTGCTGCCGCAGCCCCGGCCCCTCCTCGTCCACCCGGATCAGCCAGCCGCCGGGCAGCGGCTCCACCGTGCACATCCCGAGTGAGGGCAGCCAGAGCCGGCCGGGACCGAAGGACTTGGGCAGGGGCAGACGTCCGGCAGCCGGCATCCCGGTCACCGCGGCCGGCCAGCCGTGCGCGTCCACCACCAGGGCCCGGCCGCCCACCCTGTTCAGGACCGGCGCCGCCACCGTCCGCAGCCGCTCGACGGAGTCCAGATGCCGGTCCCGGAGCTCCGCCGCCGCCAGCCGGGCCACCGAGTCCACCAGGGCGAGCATCGCCGGGTGGAACGTCGAGTCGGGGCCGCTGACATCGATGACCCCGAGCAGCCGCCCGTCGCGCGGATCCTGGACGGGCGCGGCGGCGCAGGTCCAGTCCCGCAGCGTACGGACGAAGTGTTCGGCAGAGTGCACCTGGACGGTCTGGCCGGTCGCCAGGACGGTGCCGACCGCGTTGGTGCCGGTGGAGCCCTCGCTCCAGGCGGCGCCCTCCTGGAGCCAGATACCGTCGGCCTGGCGCAGGACGGCCCGGTTGCCCTCCCGCCACAGCACCCGGCCGTCGCCATCGGTGACCACCATCACCTGCATCGACGCGTCGGCGACCGAGGCGAGCCCGCGGCTGAGCGTCGGCAGCAGCTCACCGAGGACCGTGGACCGGCGCCGGTGCTCCAGCTCGTCCGCGCCCAGCAGCACACTGCTGGTGTCCCGCTCCGGGTCCAGGCCGATGCGCAGCATCCGCTGCCAGGACGCGCCGATGACGGGGCGCGGCGCCAGCTCCGGACGGTCCCCCGAGAGCGTCGCCTCACGTATGCAGTGCAGCGTACGGGCGCTCTCAGCGGTGTGCCGGGCCACCGGGCCGGTGACGTTGGGGGCTCCGGTCCTCATGGGTACTCCCGAATGTGATCCACGACGCGAATGGGCGGTCCAGCGGTGCGGTACGGCGGTCCAGCGATGCGGTGCAAGCGGTGCGGCGATCCGGTCCAGCGGTCCGGTGCAGCGGTCCGTTCCAGCGGTCCGGTCCAGCGATCCGGTCCGGTGGTCCGGTCCGGCGGTGCGGTGCCTCATCGTGCATCTCCGGCGGCCCGGGCGCACCGCACTCCGCACAACCGGTGCAACCGTCTGCAACCCTGGCGCAGCCGCACCCCGTTGTACGAAGGTGGGGGCCCAGCCGGGGTGGTGCCGTGTCGGCGCAGCATCGACCCCGGCTGGCCCCGTGCCGTGCCGCTCCGTCCGGTACCGCCCAGCCCTGCCCCGACGGCCCGGTCCGGAGCTGTCCTGCCCGGACCGTCCCGGCCCGAAGCCGCCCGGACCGTCCCGGCCCCGCCCGCTACCCGCAGGCCCGTGCCCGGTCGACGACCGACCCCAGATCCAGGGTGTGCGGCAGGGTGCCGAACGCCGTGCCCCAGTCGCCGCCGAGGCGGGAAGCGCAGAACGCGTCGGCGACCTCCGGCGGCGCCCAGCGCACCAGCAGCGAGCCCTGGAGCACCAGCGCGATCCGCTCCGCGACCCGGCGGGCACGGCCCTCGACTCCGTCCAGATCGGCGAGTTCGGTGAGCAGCTCCCTGATCGCCCCGTCCAGCCGGTGATCGGCGCCCCGCGCCCTGCCCACCTCGCGGAGGAACGCGTCGAGCGCCTGCGGCTCACGCTGGAGCGCCCGCAGCACATCCAGCGCCTGTACGTTCCCCGACCCCTCCCAGACCGAGTTGAGCGGGGACTCGCGCAGCAGCCGCGGCAGCCCCGACTCCTCCACGTAACCGTTGCCGCCCAGGCATTCGAGAGCCTCGGCCACCACCGGCGTACAGCGTTTGGTCACCCAGTACTTGGCCGCGGGCACCGCGAGCCGCAGGAACGCCAGCTCCTCCTCCGTACCGCTGTCGTACGCGGCGGCCAGCCGCATCGCCAGGACCGTCGCCGCCTCCGACTCCAGCGCCAGATCGGCCAGCACATTGCGCATCAGCGGCTTGTCGACCAACTCACCGCCGAACGCCCTGCGGTAGGTGGCGTGATGCACCGCCTGCGCCACCGCCTGGCGCATCAGCGCCGCGGAGCCGATGGCGCAGTCGAGCCGGGTCGCCGCGACCATCTCGATGATGGTGCGCACCCCGCGGCCCTCGTCACCCACCCGGCGCGCCCACGTTCCTTCGAACTCGACCTCGGCCGACGCGTTCGACCGGTTGCCGAGCTTGTCCTTGAGCCGTTGGAGCGCGAAGACGTTCCGCGTCCCGTCCGCCAGCACCCGGGGCACCAGGAAGCAGGTCGGCCCCTCCTGCGCCTGCGCCAGCACCAGGAAGCCGTCGGACATCGGCGCGGAGCAGAACCACTTGTGCCCGGTGAGCGCGTAGGCGCCGTCGTCCCCGTCGACCGGCACCGCGGTGGTCGTGTTGGCCCGGACGTCGCTGCCGCCCTGCTTCTCGGTCATCGCCATCCCGAACAGCGCCCCCGGCTTGCTGCCGGGGACGCCCAGACCGCGTTCGTACACATGCGAGGTGAGCCGCGGCTCCCACTCGGCCGCGAGCGCGGGATCCGCCCGCAGCGCCGGCACCGCCGCATGGGTCATCGACACCGGGCAGCCGTGCCCCGCCTCGACCTGCGACCACACCAGGAACCCGGCGGCCCGCCGCACATGCCCGCCCGGCCGGCCCCAGGCGTCCGTCAGCCCCGCCGATACGGCCTTGCCGAGCAGCCGGTGCCAGGCCGGATGGAACTCCACCTCGTCGATCCGGTGCCCGTAGCGGTCGTGGGTCCGCAGCCGCGGCGGGTTCTCGTTCGCCTGGAAGCCCCACTCCCGCGCCTGCGCCGATCCGGCGCTGCGGCCCAGCAGAGACAGCTCCTCCCGTACGACGGTGGCGAGCGCCGGCGCGGTGTGCCGGTCCACCGCCTCGGCCAGGACCCGGTCGGTGGTGAAGACGTCATGCCCCACCAGGGGCGGAGGCTGGTTGGTCACTGTGTGAGTGCTCGGTGCCATGGGGCTACGGTATGGAGGTGCAGGCAGCAAATGAAACAGGGGAGCAGCATCCGGGTCTGCTCCACCGGGCCAGAGCCCTTTACCGCAATGTCTCCAAACGCAGAATGGCGTGGTTGCTCCTCAAGGACACCGTCAACTCGTGCATGGAGTACCGGATCCTGGGACTCGCTGCCGAGGCGGCGTTCTTCACCCTGCTCTCCCTGCCGCCCCTGCTGCTCAGCCTGATCGCCCTGCTCGGCTATGTCGACGGCTGGACCGACACCCACACCGTCGCCAGCCTGGAGAAGAACATCCTGCACGCGGCGAGCACGGTCCTCTCCGACCGCGGCGTCCGCGAATTCGCCGAGCCGCTGCTTGAGAACGTCACCCACGCCAAGCGCCCCGACATCGTCTCCATCGGATTCGCCTTCGCCCTGTGGTCCGGGTCGCGGGCGGTGAACGTCTTCATCGACACCATCACCGTGATGTACGGGCTCGACGGCCGGCGCGGCATTGTCATGACCCGGCTGCTCTCCATCGTGCTGTACGTCGTCGCGCTGGTGATCGGTGCGGTGGTGCTGCCGCTCGCGGTGGCGGGCCCCGACCGGGTGGTCCAGTTCGTGCCCGGGGGCGAGCAGGTCATCGCGGTGCTCTACTGGCCGGTGGTCGTCCTGCTGTCGATCGCCTTCCTCACCACGCTCTACCACGTCTCCGTACCGGTGCGCTCGCCCTGGATCGAGGACATGCCGGGCGCCCTGGTCGCGCTGGCCATGTGGTTCCTGGGAAGTCTGCTGCTGCGCGTCTATCTCACGAGCACGGTCGAGGGCCCCACGATCTACGGCTCGCTGGCCGCCCCGGTCGCGGTGCTGCTGTGGATCGGGGTCTCGGCCTTCGCCGTCCTGGTCGGCGCCGCGGTCAACGCCGCCATCGACCGGATCTGGCCCTCGGTGGCGACGGCGGCGGCCCGCGCGGCGAACGAACGCCTCCGGCTCCGGCAGACCGCCCGCCCGGTGGGCGGAGCGCACACCCCGGACCACCCGGGCGCCCGGGCCCCGGAGGCCGACGACGAAGGGTCGGACATGCCGTCCGAGTTCCCCGAGCGCTGGTCGAAGTTCCTGCCCCCCGAGGACGTCACATCCCGGCTGCGCACGAAGAAGCCCGACGACAGGCGCTCCGGGCCTGACGAGGAGTGAGGCGGGGCCCCGGGAGCCCGGGGCAGGCACCCGCGTGCCGCCCCGAGCGGACCGATGGGGCGCCCGGTCCGGCCGCGGCACGTCGGCGAACACCCGTCCGCCTTCCCGGGGCGAGGGCGCCATCCCCGCCCCGGGCCGGACGGCGTCGTACCCCCGGGCAACCGCCACCGGGGTACCGGGGGTTACGGCCTTGGCAAAGGCTTGGGAACGGCCTTACGGAAACGTGCCCGGCCGGGTCGCTCGTCCGGCTGTTCTTCCGGCCGCCCGGTGTCACTCAACGTGGTGTGCCCCGTACGCTGAGGTGGGGGGGCCCGGCGGGGCGCACCACCCCCCCAACGAGGGGAACGCGGGGAAAGGGTGGTCCGGGGGGAGACACACCACACGGGCGGGGGGGGGAGGGGC